>CAVOAJ010000006.1:0-26718 GCA_963693605.1 Dehalococcoidia bacterium
TGGCGCCACTGGAGCCATTCTGTGGCTTGGGGGCCAAGCGGTGGTGGAAGGTCGCATGACGGAGGGAGAGCTAGCTCAGTTCATCCTCTACATTGGCCTGTTGGTCCAGCCCGTGCGCATGATTGGCTGGCTGGTCAACACTTTCGCCAGGGCCGTCTCTTCCGGTGAGCGCATCTTTGAGGTGCTGGACGCCAAGTCTCCAGTGCAAGAGAGCCCCACCGCCAAGACGCTGGCTGGCATTAAAGGGTCAGTGGGGTTCCACAACGTAGGGTTTGATTACGGCGACAAACCTGTACTGCAAGACATATCCGTGGTCGCCGCTCCCGGACAGGTGGTAGCCCTACTGGGCTCTCCCGGCTCCGGCAAGAGCACCATGGTCCACCTGCTGAGTCGTTTCTACGATGTGACCGACGGCAGCATCACTATTGACGATACCGACATCCGTGACATTACGCTGGAGTCCCTGCGACACGCGGTGGGGATTGTCCAGCAGGACGTGTTCATTTTCAGCACCACCATCTGGGAGAACATTGCGTACGGCAAAGCGAACGCCACTGATGATGAGGTAATCAACGCCTCCAAGATGGCCCAGCTTCATGATGAGATCATGCGGCTGCCGAACAACTACGACACTCTGGTGGGTGAGCGTGGCGTGACTCTCTCCGGAGGACAACGCCAGCGACTCTCCATTGCCCGCACGCTCCTGATGGACCCGCCCATCCTTGTTCTGGACGATTCAACCTCCAGCGTTGATGCTGCAACAGAGGCTCGCATCCAGCAGGCTATGACCGCTGTCTTCAAAGGGCGCACCACGTTTGTCATTGCTCACCGCATTACGTCTGTGCAGCACGCGGACAACGTGGTGGTCTTAGAGAACGGCCGCATCGCTGAATCAGGCCCGCCGCAGCAACTCCTTGCGAGTGGTGGGCTCTATCAGCAGCTAGCTGACCTTCAGAGAGACCCGGAGGCTGCCGCTCAAGCGGTCTGGGAACGCCTAGCCAGCCTTCCAGGCCAGGCCGGAGGTGCGGTATGAGGCACGGCGGCGATGGAGGTGGCGGCATAGCACGGGCAGGCCAAGAGAGCTTTGATCAAGAGTTGGGCAAGCTCTATGACAACAAGGTTATGTTCCGTCTATCCCACTACATGAAGCCATACCGGCTCTTGGTGTTCGCCGGTATTTTCACCATTTTGATGTACACCTCTGCGGTAGTAGCCATTCCGTGGATTATCCGCACTGCCATAGACAAGCACATAGCCGTGGGTGACCTAGATGGACTAAACCGCCTGGTCATAGCGTTTGCCCTGCTGTTGGTAGTGCACTTTGTGGCTAACTACCTCCACCAGGTGATATTGGCCTACACGGGCCAACGGGTGCTCCATGACCTGCGCTCAGAGTTATTCAGCCATCTCCAAGACCTGTCCCTGGGCTTCCACAACAAGTACCCCGTTGGGGCAATCATGTCTCGAGTGCAAAACGACGTCTATCAGCTCCAAGAGTTCTTCTTTATCCTCATCATGAGCCTGGCAGACCTCCTGACTCTGTTCGTCATCATAGTGGCAATGTTCATCATGGCCCCTATGCTCGCCGGTCTGACTCTCGTCACCATCCCGCTGCTCATAATAGTCATCATCTTTTGGCAGCAGTACGCCAGGAAGAGCTTCCTTCGCGTACGACAGGCCATAGCCCGTGTGAACGTGGGGTTGCAGGAGAACATTTCCGGCATACGAGTGGTGCAGGGGCTGAACCGACAGGACACCAACTACGACAATTTCGATAATCTGAACACTGAGCACCTCCAGGCCAACCTCCAGTCCAGCAGAATCTCCGCCGGACTCATGCCCGTGGTAGAAGGGTTCACTGCTGTGGCTCTTGCCACTACCGTCATGGTTGGTGGCCAGCTAGCGCTGGACGGTGTCCTTGAAATTGGAGTGCTCATAGCTTTTGCGCTCTACATCCAGCGTATCTTTGACCCCATCCGCCAGATGACCATGCAGTACACGCAGTTGCAAAAAGCCATGGCCTCCGGCTCTAGAATTTTTGACATGCTGGACCTTGAGCCAGAGGTGCAGGACAAGCCAGGCGCCTTGCCAATGCCTCCCATTCAAGGCGCAGTCAACTTTGAAGGTGTGGAGTTTGCCTATACGCCAGGCAGCCCAGTCCTGCAAAACATAGACCTCACGGTGGAGCCTGGAGAATTGGTGGCCTTTGTGGGGCCCACCGGCGCGGGCAAGACCACTATGGTGGCGTTGCTGGCCAGGTTCTTTGACGTTACGGCCGGTCGTATCACAATTGATGGCGCAGACGTTCGGGATGTGGTCCGTACCTCCATGGCCAAGCAGATGGGAATGGTGCCACAAGAGCCGTTCCTGTTCTCTGACACGGTCAGTGAAAACATACGTTACAGTCACACGGAGGCCAGTGCGGAGGAGGTTGAGGAAGCGGCCAAGGCCGTTGGCGCTCATGAGTTCATCATGAACCTGAAAGATGGCTATGACACCGTCCTGGGTGAGCGTGGAGGCAACCTCAGCATTGGCCAGCGCCAGCTCATCAGCTTTGCTCGGGCTCTGGTGGCAGACCCCCGAATATTGGTGCTGGATGAGGCAACCGCAAGCATAGACACACACACGGAACAAATCATCCAGGGTGCGCTCCAACGCCTGCTGACAGGGCGCACCGCTTTTGTCATTGCCCACCGGCTGTCCACCATCCGCAACGCAGACAAGATTGTGGTTATGCAGCAGGGACAGATTGTTGAAATTGGCACTCATGATGAGCTTCTGGCCAAGAATGGCCTCTACGCGCAGCACCACGCACTCCACCAGGGCCTCTCGGTTGATGATGTCCACGGCAATGGAGCAACCGGCGCCTCTCATGAGAGCCCCGTTGGGCCTCAGTCTCCTCAGCAAAGCTCCGCAGGTTAATTTGCACTAGTCAGGAAAGGTGGGCATGTCGTTACTAGGCTGGCTAGTGCCGACGTCAGTAGGCCCGTTAGACCGCGCCACGTACAGGCTGCGGCTTGTTCTTGCTGTCCAGTTTGCGGTCATGGGCATAGTCATTTATCTCATCCTCTGGCTGGGGAAGGGTGAGAACCCCGCACTTGTAGTACCAGAACTGGTGGCTCACGTTGCCCTGGGCTTTTTCCTATGGGTGGCGCTTATCAGGTGGTACACCATGCTGTTGGTGGCTGCTGGCGGTGTGGTGGGCATGGCGCTTGGCGGGCCAGCCTCCGTTGAGGTGCTCACCATCTTCTTTGTTTTACCTCTGACGCTCCCCTTCTACAGAAGCACCAGGGTTGCGCTGGCCACACAGATCATCATCTGGAACATGGTTGCATGGACAGGTGCTGGCATGGCATTCACCGCGCCAGACCGGCTGCACTGGTCATCTTTTATCATTCAGGCTTCAGGCATTGGCGTGGCGGGCACGCTCATGGTTATCTTCCGGCTCTCATTGCTACGCCTCACGGGGGTCAACCAGCGCCTGGACAACCTTCTGTCTCAATATCAAATGCTTTATGAGAACGGAGGGCGCACCACATTGTCGCTGGACTCATCCGGGCTCATTCGCAGTGTCCACGGCGCGTCCGCGGAAGTGCTGGGCATGGCGCCGGACAAGCTGCTGGGGCGCCCTTTCTCATCCATTGCCATGACCGCAAACCCACCGCCACTGCGATGGGAAGACTACCTCCACGGCGAGGGCAAGCAGGGCTCTTACGACACCTGGATGCGATCCAGCAGCGGCGCCCCAACGCCCGTCCATATACACCTGGCGTCAGGAACATCCCGCCAGCGAGAGACTGGCATGGCGTTGGTAGTGGACATACAGCGCACTGATGACCAAGGCTCGGCACCTGTCAGCAACGCTCCCGACTAACCACCGAAGGTTGCCTTAACCCATGGTTATGGGTGGTGCCAGCGTTACACCCAGAGCCCTTTCACACCACGCCGCCGCACTCAGCAGCCGCGCCTCCTGGAATGCTCCCGCTGCAAACTGTATGCCAAAGGGAAGGCCGTCATTGGCCAAGCCGGACGGCAATGAGATGGCCGGTAGCCCCAGAAACGTCCATGGACTTTGAAAGCGCAGGTCTCCCGTGTTGGTCAGGTCCTTGGGGGCAGGCGTCACGGCGGTGGGAGACAGCAGCACGCTAACGCGCTCCATGGCCCCGCTTATCAGGGCAAATGCCTTTGCACGCACCTGACTGGCCCGCGCATACTCCACGCCGGAAATGCCAATCCCCTTCTCAATGATTGCTGTTATCTTGGGGCCGTAGTCCTCAGAGTGGTCACGGAACATTGACTCGTGAAAGGCCGCGGCCTCAGCCGGGACCATGGTGTTGTGGGCCACAAACATCTCCTCAAAGTCCACGCCCGTGTCCACCTCCTCCACCGTCGCGCCCGCCTCAACCAGGCGCGCTATCACCCAGTCCAGGTTCTGGCGAGTCTCGTCACCTGAGCAGTCGGTGAAGTAGCCCCGCAGCACGCCTATGCGCGGCGGAACACCGCCTTCAACGAGCCCTGCCATGTAGTCCGCCACAGGCTCTCGTGCCGTCGTGATGTCCTTATCGTCGGGGCCAGCCATCACGCTCAACAGGAGCGCCGTGTCCTCCACGCTGCGTGCCAGCACGCCCACATGGTCAAAAGAGTTTGCGTAGTCCACAACCCCGTACTTGCTGATGCGTCCGTAGGTGGGTTTCAGGCCGACGATGCCGTTATACGCAGCGGGCCGAACGACAGACCCCACCGTCTGAGTGCCGAGCGCTGCGGGGGCCATATGCGCGGCCACCGCCACTGCGGAGCCCGTGCTGGAGCCGCCTGGCGTATGCGCTGAGTTCCAAGGGTTGAGGGAGCGGGCTGGGTCACCGTCAGCAAACTGCGTGGTCACCGTCTTACCCAGGATGAGCCCACCGGCCGCCTTGAGCTTGGCCACAGAGGTAGCGTCATACTCCGGCACAAAGCCCTCCCAGAACTTGGTCCCCGCCTCCGTCCTCATGTCTTCTGTGTAAAAGATATCTTTTAAGCCCACAGGAACACCGTGGATTGGCCCGCGAGGGCCGTCCTTGGATAGTTCTTCCTGGCTGCGCTGTGCCGATGCCATGGCGGCTTCAAAGTCCACCGTCTGCCAAGCTTTCAAGCGTGGATCAAGCGTCTGAATACGCGCCAGCAGAGACTCCATCAACTCCACAACGGAGAGATCACCAGCACGGATTTGCGCCGCCGCCTGGGATACGGTGAGATCAAAGGGTTGGGCCATGTAACGTCCTCCTGAGATATGCGGTGCGCAGTATAGCAGCGGGGTGTCTTGGAGGTGGAGCTGGCCTGCCGTAGAATGCGCCGCACGTCCCTTGGGTCAACAGAGGAGAACATTATGCGTGTCGGCTTTTTAGGGCTTGGCCGGTTGGGAAGGCCCATGGCCACCAACATCCTCAACGGCGGCTTCCAGGTAACAGTCTACAACCGGAGCCAGGGCAAAGTTCAAGAGATGGTGGCCCTGGGTGCAGAAGCAGGCGTCACTCCCGCCGAGATTGCCGCCACTGTGGAAAGCATCCACACCTGTCTGCCGGACGTGGCCACAGTGGAGAGCATCATCACCGGGCCGTCAGGTGTGCTGGAAGGCGCTCAGCCAGGCCTCATCCTTGTGGACCACAGCACCGTGGACCCGGACACCTCCCGACGGATTGCCCAAGCAGCCGAAGCCAAAGGGGTGCGGTTCCTAGATGCGCCTGTGTCGGTCAAAGGAGAGATCAGCCTGCGGGACTCCATTACCATGATGGTGGGTGGTGAGGAGGCAGCCTTCAAGCAGGTGCAACCTGTACTAGAAGCCGCTGCTCAGGTTGTCCGCTGGATGGGGCCTGCTGGCTCCGGCGCAACCACCAAGCTCATCAACAATATGATTATGGGCACAAGCAAGGTGCTCACCATGGAGTCAATCGTGCTGGGGACCAAGGCAGGCATCGACCCTACCGCGCTCTACGACATCATCCAGAACGCTTCCGGGGCCAGTCTGGTATGGACCAGGGACGTGCGTAAAATCCTCACGCGCACCTTCCCGCCCCAGGGGGCTGTACGGCTGCTCAGCAAGGACATGGACTTGGTTGGAGACCTGGCAGCGGCCATGGGCATGAGCCTCCCTGTGTTTGAGGCGGCCATGCGGTTCTGGGTCAGAGCACGAGAAGCGGGCATGGGAGAGGAAGACCCAACGTCTGCCGTCCGTCTCTATGAACGCGAGGCCGGAATAGAAATACACGGGACTCCTGGTCCTCAGTAACCTCCGAAAGTACGCGAGAATCATTACATCTCATGCCAATTTTAGGCCAATTTAGGGGTAGACGCAGGGGCGCGTTTTAGCCGACACTAGGCATAGAAGTACAAGACAAGGACACCACCAGAGCACTTGGGCACTTGAACAGCCCTACACGCCGACGCCATCGTGGAGTACTAGAAGGAAAGATTGTTCACACAATCTTCTTCCTTTGTGCTCTGGTTTCCATTTTCACTACCGTTGCCATATTGGTCAGCCTCCTTACGGAGACTATCAATTTCTTCAAGCTGGTCTCAATATGGGACTTCCTTACTGGCACTCGTTGGTCCCCCATCCTCAAACCAACCTCCTACGGCGTTTTGCCGCTTGTGATGGGAACGCTGCTTGTGTCCGCAATCGCCATGGCGGTTGCACTCCCCGCAGGTCTTGGCGCCGCCATCTTCCTATCTGAGTATGCGCCGGACAGGGTGCGACGTCTTATTAAGCCGGTTTTGGAAGTCCTGGCGGGCATACCAACCGTGGTCTACGGCTATTTTGCCCTCACCTTTGTCACGCCCCAACTCCAGGGACTCATCCCTGACCTGCTGGTATTCAACGCACTGAGCGCGGGGTTGGTCATGGGCATCATGATTATTCCCATGGTCTCCTCCCTCAGCGAGGACGCCATGGTTGCCGTGCCTCGCTCTCTACGAGAGGCCGCCTACGCTCTGGGCGCAACCCGGTTTGAGGTGGCCCTACGCGTTGTGGTGCCCGCCGCGCTATCCGGCATCATCGCGTCTTTCATCCTGGGCCTCTCTCGCGCCATTGGCGAGACCATGCTCGTGACCATAGCGGCAGGCGCGACGCCCCGGATGACGTTCAATCCCATTGAGAGCATTCAGACCATGACGGCCTTTATCGTCCAGTTATCCCTTGGTGAAGCTGCACGTGGGTCCCCTGAGTACAACGCCATTTTTGCGGTGGGCTTTCTCCTATTCATCATGACTCTCTTCATGAACGTGGTTGGGCACTTTGCCGTAAGACGCTGGCGGGAGAAGTACTGATGCAGAAAGAAACCTCACGGTTTAACCGGCGACTGACCTACCGGAAGGCATTGAGCTCAGTGTTCTATGTGCTATTCCTGGGGTCTGTCGTCTTTGGTATCGCGGGGCTGCTGCTCCTACTCGGTCAGGTGCTTTGGCAAGGGCTGCCCTGGCTCAACTGGAACTTTGTCTCCAGCTACCCGTCCAGGCACCCAGAGGAAGCGGGCCTGCTCTCAGCCCTTATGGGCAGCGTATGGCTTATTGGGCTCACTGCCCTCTTCTGCATCCCCGTGGGCGTGGGCGCGGCCATTTATCTGGAAGAGTACGCGGCCAAGAACTGGCTGACGCGAGTCATTGAGGTCAACATTGCCAACCTGGCAGGGGTGCCGTCCATTGTCTATGGCCTGCTGGGGCTCACCCTCTTTGTGAGTTGGCTGGCCCTGGGCAGGAGCGTCCTGGCAGGCGCGCTCACCATGTCACTGTTAGTGCTACCCATCATCATGCACACCGGCAGGCTGCATACGCTCTAGGGGCCACCAAGTTCCAAGTGGTCAAGAGCGTGGTGCTCCCCTCAGCATTTCCAGGCATTCTCACCGGGACCATCCTGGCCATGTCACGGGCCATTGGTGAAGCGGCACCCATGATTGCCATCAGCGCGCTAGTCTTCCTCACATTTGTTCCAGGCGACCCACTGGACAGCTTCACCGTGCTCCCCATTCAGATATTCAACTGGGTGTCCAGACCCCAACACGAGTTCCGGGGTCTGGCCGCGGCGGGTATCATTGTCTTGCTCATGATTCTGCTGTCCATGAACGCGGCAGCAATTGTCTTGCGAAACCGGACCCAGAGACGGTCAGAGGAGTGATATGGCGGACCAGAACGTAGTCCTCAGCGCCAAAGACATGGAGGTTTGGTATGGAGCCTTCCGCGCGATTAAGGACGTGAATCTCCAGATTAAGCCAAACCAGATCACCGCCCTTATTGGTCCGTCAGGGTCTGGGAAGAGCACCCTGCTGCGTTCCTTCAACCGCATGAATGACCTCATACCGGGGGCCAGAGTGACGGGTGAACTCCTGTTTCACGGACAAGACCTGTACCAATCAGCCATGGACCCTACGGAGATCCGGTCACGCATAGGGATGGTCTTTCAGAAGCCAAATCCCTTCCCCAAGAGCATCTTTGACAACGTCGCCTTCGGGCTGAGGGTGAATGGGTATAAAGGGGACATGAATGAGGCAGTGGAGCAGTCACTGCGCCAGGCGGCGCTCTGGGATGAGGTCAAGGACCGCCTCAACAAAAGCGGCCTGGCCCTCTCCGGAGGCCAGCAACAACGATTGTGCATTGCCCGAGCGCTAGCAGTGGAACCGGAGGTCATCCTTATGGATGAACCCGCCTCCGCTCTGGACCCAATAGCCACACTGGCCATTGAAGAGCTCATGAGGGACTTGAGTACCAGGTATACAATCGTTGTGGTTACACACAACATGCAGCAGGCTGCCCGTGTATCAGATGAAACGGTGTTCCTGACCATGGACGATGACAGGGCCGGCCATGTGGTGGAGGTAGGCGCTACGCATGACATCTTCACCAACCCCAAGAATGAGCGGACAGAGGCTTACATCACAGGCCGCTTCGGCTAACCGGTAAGGAGGGGACCATGAAAATGAAGGCGACAACACGAGCTAGCTTTGACCGACACCTGCAAGACCTACAGGATGACCTGTTGGTGCTGGCCAAGTTGGTGGAAACGGCCATTTCAAGGTCGCTTCAGGCCCTGAAGGACCGTGACCTTGAGGCCTCCAGCCAAGTGGTCAAAGATGATGACGTAATAGACAAAATGCGGTTTGAATTGGAAGACCGGTGCATTGAGCTTATCGCTACGCAGCAGCCGTTAGCTGGTGACCTCCGCATCGTCATCACCGTGCTGCACATAGCAGTGGAGCTGGAGCGCATAGGTGACTACGCTGAGGGTATTGGCAAAATCAGCCTGATGATGGGCGACCAACCGCCCCTGAAGCCGCTTATAGACATCCCTCGCATGGCGGACAAGGCAACGGTGATGCTCTCTGACAGCCTAGACGCATTGGTCAAGCGTGATTCTGATATGGCGTTACGGGTTATCGGCGCTGATGATGAGGTGGACGCGCTGTATGACCAGGTCTACCGTGAGTTGCTGTTGATGATGATTCAAGACCCCAAGGCCATTGAACGGGCCACGTACCTGCTCTGGACGGCCCATGACATTGAGCGCATGGCAGACCGCGCCACAAACATTGCTGAGCGCGTCATTTACCTGGTCACAGGAAAGATGGCGGAGTACAAATCCTCTAACTACTAAGCGTCCGGACTCGTCACACGTCCCGGTGTTCCAGACCCCGTGCGTGCCGTACCACAAGACGCCGCCACTCAACGTTCGGCAAGTCTGTTGATGACAGGTACTCCGCTGTGTCAAACCGTTGCGGCTCCACAGCACGGAAGTCCTGCACAGAGAAGTTGCTCACGTGCGCCCACCGATGGAACGCGTGGAACAGGAGCTTCTCCCAGAGCTTACCCAAAGGACTGCTGACTGCGCTGTAGTGGTAATACACCTGCCGTGTATTGTCGGCGTCTACGGGCACGTTCACGCGAGTAAACACATGCGTCCTATAGTCGATACGCACCATGGCTGGCAGGTGACGGCCCAGCCCGTTCCATTCGTCGTTGGTCTCAGTTGGGGGAGAGGCAAAGCGCTTTCGGGCGCTCCATTCCGTAGACCATGACACCAATTTCCGCCACTGGTGCTTGGGCCAGCGCCCCCCAAGGGCAGGGAATTCCGCCTGCAACAACGCCTTCCGCTTCTGCTTCTTAGCCTCCGGCGCTCCTGTGTCCTTGGCACTGATGAGAGCTTGAAAGCTCAGGTTGTCCAGCTTGGAGTAACGGTTATTGATCATGGCAGTTGGCGCACCGATGGGCCCTGTTAGCGGCATGGGCACCAGCAGCGCAAACACAGCGTCTCGGTGAACGTAAGGAACGTGAGCGTCCGCTACATTCTCCACGCAGAGGCGCCAGTTTGCAGGCCAAACCTCTGCCGCGTACATGACAAGACCGTCATTGTGGAAGAACTCCGGCGGCACGTCCTCTTCAATGGGCGCGGGCTCACCCTCACCCATCCAGATGAAGACCATGCCCCGTAACGTCCGTGTGGGGTAGACCCTGGCCTTCACCTTGCCGGGGATTTTGGACTCCGGGCCCTCTGGTAACACCGCAAGCACGTTGCCGTCGCCATCGAAGGTCCAGCCGTGGTAGGGACAGGAAATAGTCCCGTCAAAGTGGCAGTTTCCATGCATGAGGGAGCCGCCACGGTGCGGACAAACGTTCCAGAGCGCGCTTACGTCGCCGCCCTTGCCACGAAAGAAGACAAGCTGCTCACCCAGGAACTGCATCCCAACAGGCTTCTTCCCAACCTTCCTGGATTCCAGAGCCGGGTACCAGTATTCCTTCAGGCCCAGTTCAGGAATGAGCCTGCGGCGGTCCTTTGCCCCAGTCTGGCCCTGGTGATTGACCTCTTCTTCAACGGACAGAGGTGCTTGGCTTCCTCGCGCCTGCGTATCTACCATGGCTACACCCCTTCCGAGCATCCCTGCGTCTTCAACGTTTGGTGACGGAGTATAGCACCACGAAAAGCGAAAGCGTCAATGACGCAGTCTGCTACCGGCCACTCATGAGGGTGCGTCCCATTTCTCGTATGCCAGGCCGACGTCCATACATGAGCAGGTATACACGGAAGAGCCGCTGCGTCAGCAGAACTGTTAAGAAAATAGTCCCCAACATGAGCGCCATGCTTAAGGCCAATTCCAACGGCCCAATGGCGCCAAGGGCTATCCTGAACAAGGCTGTGACTGGGGCCGTAAAGGGAATGAGCGTCAGTACCGTGGCCAGAGTGCTGTCAGGGTTTGTGAGCATTGGCGTGATGAACCAGGTCGGTGCCACGGCAGGGAAAATTACGATAAACGATATCTGGCTGGACTCTCTTTGGGAGGTCGTAATGGCTCCAAGGGCCGCCATGAGCGTGCCAAAGAGTGCGTAACCCAGGAAGAAGTAAGCCAGCCCTAAGAGTAAGGGAACGGGAGGGGGCAACGTAAGTTCGGGAAGGTCTATGTCACCTGAGCCAAGTAACAAAAGGAGCGCCACGCCGGAAATGGCCCATAGCACCACCTGAATCAATCCAGCCGCGCCAAGTCCCAGGAGCTTGCCAAGCATGAGTTGGCTGGGGCTCACTGAGGAGAGAAGCACCTCCATTATCCGGTTTTCCTTCTCCTCATTCAGGCCTTGAAGGATGTACCCAGCGGAGGTCATTATGGATATTACAATCAGGACGCCAAGCCCCAGGAAGAAGGCTAGGTGCGCCACGTTAAGAGGATCGTCCTTCACAGGAGCTCCGCTTTCATCCACCTCCAGAGTCGCCAACACCACAGGCTGGCGCACCCGCTCTATCTGATACTCAGACACCGCTCCTTCTAGCAAATTGTCGACGAGGAAGCGCCGCAAGGTGGTTGTGGACGAGGTGTCTATGGAAAGACCTCTCTCTTCACGCTTCACCTCCAGCACGACTCCCGTCTCCAAGTAGTTCACGGGAATCACATACAACTGGTCGATTTCATCGTCCAGAAGCGCGCCGATGGCGGCTGCCTCATCCCCGTATGGTTTAAACGTCACCAGCCCTTGCTCAAAAGCCCCATCGAATGATGACGTGGCATCAACATAGCCAATCGTCTTTTCCTCAGGCGCGCCTTCACTCCTCACCGCCTGAAAGACAAGGAATCCAATGACAGCCACAAGGCCCAACACCGGGATAAGAGCCGTCATGAGTCTGAAGCTGGTGCGGCCAAGGGTTGACCCAAGCTCACGCCGGGCCACTATGCCTGACTTATTCATGGTCAGCCCCCAGTTCATGGCCGCTACCTACCAGCATGAGGAAAATATCTTCCATGCGGGGGGTGGCCACCTCAAACCGCTCAACCGCCACGCCTTTGTCCAGCAACTGCCGCAACACGTGCTCAGGAGTGGCTCCGGGCAACATGCGGACTTCGTACACGTCTCCGTCCCTATGTACGTCACCAGTGCCGTCCAATTCTTCAGGCATGAAATCAACCACCATCTTGAGCGCATCTCCCCGGTAGCGGCGCTTGATATCCGCCAGGCGGTCATCCAGCACCACTCGCCCCCGGTTGATCATCATCACCTTGTCAGATAGCTCTTCCACCTGCTCCATCTGGTGCGTGGAAAACAGGAGCGCAACGCCGTCCTGCCGTAGCTCCGTGATTACATCCTTCATCAGGCGCACATTAATGGGGTCCAGACCTGAAAAAGGCTCGTCTAGGACAATGATGGAAGGTCGGTGGATGATGGTCGCTGCAAATTGGATGAGCTGGCCCAGGCCTCGGCTCATCTCGCTTATCTTCTTGCCCGCGTGCTCACCCATGCCCAAGCGCTCCAGCAGGTCATTGGCCCTAGCTGACGCGCCTTCCTTTGTCATGCCTTTGAGCATGCCCAGGTAGGCCAGCAAATCCGTTACTTTCTGCCCACGGTAGAGCCCGCGCTCCTCCGGCAGATACCCAATCCGATCCTGGGACTCAGCGCTTAGCTGATTGCCCAAGATGTGCACAGACCCGCGGTCAGGCTTGAGGATGTCCAGCAACATGCGGATGGTGGTGGTCTTGCCTGCGCCGTTAGGGCCTACGAAGCCGACCACTTGCCCGCGTTCAACGGACAAGGAGACATCCTGGACAACGTCCTTGTCGCCAAACCGCTTCCAAAGGCCTTGGACTTCAATAGCGATAGTGCCAGATGAGAACACGCTACCTGATTGAACTGTCATGGGAACATGGTAGCGTCGGCAAGCGCGAAGAGCCAGCGGGTTACCTATACAGCGCCGCCGCCTATGGCAGGTAAAAAGTGGACTTCCGCGTTGGGTGTGAGCTTGCGACGGAGCCCTTCCGTGGAGGTTTCACCGTCAACAAACGTGGCCAACCCTGGCCGCAGGCGATCCTCCTCATCAGGATTGACCAAGCGCTCACGGATACCAGGGTATTCCTGTTCCAGCTTGTCGATGACCTCACCAACGGTGGCGGCTTCTACCTGGACCGTGGTGCGGCCCCCGGCAAATTTGCGCAATATAGTTGGTATGAAGACCACAGCCATGGCCGTGCTCCCTGTGTGGCGGCTACGACCCGTTCTTGGCTGCCAAGGACTCCAGGATGCGGCCTGGTTTGATGGGGAGTTGAGGGAACCGCGCGCCCGTCGCATCGTGGACGGCGTTGGCTACCGCAGCCAGGGCCGGCACGATGGGCGTCTCACCCACGCCACGCACGCCAAAGGGGTGGAAAGGGTTGGGTACCTCCACAATTATCGCCTCAATCATCGGCAGGTCATAAGCGGTGGGCATGCGATAGTCCAAGAACGTCGCGTTCTCCATAGCGCCGTCGCCGCTCATCACGTACTCCTCATTCAAGGCCCAGCCAATGCCCTGCGCCGCGCCGCCCTGCATCTGGCCCTCCACGTAGGAGGGGTGAATGGCCTTCCCTGCGTCCTGCACTGATGTATAGCGCAGAACGTCCACCTTGCCAGTCTCCGGGTCTACCTCAACATCCACGATGTGGGTGCCAAAGCCGCCCGCGCCGGAAACGCCCACTGCGGAGCCAGTTTCTCCCACAGGGCCGCCGGTCTGGTCCAGTTTCGTGGCCAATTCTTTGAACGTCAGCTTGAGTTCAGGGTCAGACTTGGAGCTAAAGGCGCCGTCCTCAAACTGTAGCTCCTCCACCTTCACATCCCACAGCTTGGCGGCCCTGGCGGTCATCGTTGTGACCACCTTCTGGGCTGCGTTATACGCCGCGAGGCCGGAGGTGTTTGTGGTACGACTCCCGCCGGTTACGTCGTTATAGCCCACGCTGTTGGTGTCGGCCACGTAGGCGTGGACATCCTCCATGCGAAGTCCCAGCACCTCAGCGGCCTGCATGGAGATTGAAGCGCGCGACCCACCGATGTCTGTGGAACCCTCCACCAGGGTAACGGTGCCATCAGTCGTCACGTTGATGTTTACGGATGACTTCATGCCTCCGTTGAACCAGAAACCGCTGGCAATTCCACGACCCCGCAGCTTGCCGTTGGACGGGTTGTGCTCCAGCTTGCTCTGCCAGTGTGGCGAGGCCTGGGCCGCCTGAAGCACTTCGATATTGCCAATGCGGGGGAACTTGGGGCCGTCAGCGCGACGGTCCCCTTCCTGCGAAGCGTTGAGCAGCCGGAACTCCAGCGGGTCCATGCCCAGCTTCTCAGCAATCTCATCAACCAGGCTCTCCATGGCAAAGGCCACCTGAGGCGCGCCCGGTGCGCGGTACGCCGCTGACTTGGACTTGTTCACCACAACGTCATAGGTGTCTATGTACGTATTTTCAACCTTGTATGGCGCAAAGATGCAGCCTGCCGCTGGGCCGATGGAAGCGCCGGGGAATGCGCCAGCTTCGTAACGGACGTCTGCTGTGGCGGCGGTTATCTTGCCCTTGGCGTCAACGCCCACCTTCACCTTGACCTTGCCTGCGGGCGCAGGGCCTGTGGCCTCAAAGACGGACTTGCGGTCCATCTGCATCTTCACCGGCCTGCCACACTTCTTGGACAACAGGGCCGCCAGCGGCTCTAGGTACACGCCTATCTTGCCGCCAAAGCCCCCGCCTATCTCCATCGGGACCACTTTAATATGGGAGGTTGGCACCATGAGGATGCCCGCCACGCTGGTGCGGACCCAGAAGGCCCCCTGCGTGCTGGTCCATATGGTCAACTGGCCGTCATTGTTCCAGAAGGCCGTGGCATTCTGCGGTTCAATGTATCCCTGGTGCACCGTGGATAGTTGGAACTCCCGCTCCACCACCACGGAGGCCTCTTTGAAACCAGCGTCCACATCACCAAAGATGTGTCGGGCGTGTTTGGCAATATTGGTGTTGGGCACGTCCTCGCCCAGGTGGTCGCCCACCAGATACTCCAGAATAATGGGTGCGTCAGAGGCCATGGCCTCATCCACGTTGATTGCCGGACGGAGCACTTCATAGTCCACCGCAATCAGCTTGGCAGCCTCCAACGCCGTGTTCATGTCCAGCGCCGCCACCGCAGCGACAGGCTGACCTTTGAAGCCTGCCTTGTCATGCGCCATCACCCGGTTGCTATCGTCCCGGTAGTTAGCGACCTCTTCTCCGGCCTCCACGTCTTTGCTCTCAGCAATGGGCATGTTTGCGCCGGTGATGACAGCCAGAACGCCGGGTAGCTTCTCAGCCTTGGAGGTGTCGATGCTCTTGATGCGAGCGTGGGCATGCGGGCTGCGCAGCACCGTGCCGTACACCATGCCGGGCAGCCTTACGTCCGCCCCGTATTGCGCGCGACCGGTTACCTTGTCTACACCGTCAGGCCGTATGGGACGCGTCCCCAGTACTTTGTACTCCGGCTGCTTATCTGTAGCCACCATGGTTACTTGCTCCCTTTGGACGGCGTCTCAGCCGCCTTCTGCACTGCCCTCACAATTTTGTCGTAACCCGTACACCGACAGAGGTTTCCTGCCAGCCAGAAACGAATGCTGTCTTCCGACGGATGCGGCTCTTTCTCCAGCAACGCCTTGGCAGCCACGAGGAACCCCGGTGTGCAGATGCCGCATTGCAGCGCCGCCTCTTCCAGAAACGTCTGCTGCAACGGGTGCAGCCCCTCCGGCGTAGCCATGCCTTCTATCGTGTTGAGCTGCTTGCCGTTAACCTCAGCCGCCAGCACCAGGCACGAGTCCACAATGCGCCCGTCCAGGTTTACCGTGCAAGCGCCGCAGTTGCCGTCATTGCAGCCTTCCTTGGTGCCGGTCATACCCAGCACGTCTCGCAGAGCCTCCAACAGACTCCTGTAAGGCTCCACCAGGAACTCCACCAGCTCACCGTTAATAGTCGTCTTTACGTGCGTTTTTACAGTTGCGTCTTGCACCATGCTATGCGGCTCCCCTTGCTCGTTCTATTGCCTTGGTCAGCATACGTTTCGTCAGCACACCAACCAGATGTCTGCGCTGGTCCGCCGTGCCTCGCATGTCGTCAATGGGGCTGGCTGCTGCGATAGCCAGATCAGCCGCCGCTTGAATGTTCTCCGGTGTGACAGGCTTACCAGCCAATGAATCGCCAGCCGCCTTCGCCAAGATGGGCGTTGGGCCAACGGCGGCAAGAGCGATGCGTGCTGACTGGATAGTCTCGCCTTTGGCGTCCAACGTTACCGCCACAGCAACACCCACCACCGCAATGTCCATCTCGTTTCGCGGTATGAACCGCTGGTAGGCGGAGCCAGAGTGGGCCGCAGGCGCAGGGACTTCCATCCGCAGCAGGAGCTCGCCCTTGGTCATGGCGTTCTTACCCGGCGCGACGCAGAATGCGTCGACAGGCATTTCACGCGTGCCTTTAGGGCCTGCCACCACAGCGACTGCGTTATGCACCATGAGCGGGCCAATGCCGTCAGCGCTGGGCGATGCGTTGCACAGGTTGCCGCCGAGGCTTGCCCGCGACTGTATCTGGATGCCACCGATGATTGACGCCGCGTCCACAATGCCACCGTACGTCGCACGGAGCTTGTCGTCCTGGTACACACGATAACAGGGAGTCGCCGCGCCCAGACGAAGGCCAGCGCCGTTCAGCGTAAGCTCCATGACCTCAGGCACTGCCTTGATATCCACCATTGCGTCCAGGTCAAACCTACCGCCCCTGGCTTGGACAATCACGTCAGTCCCGCCCGCCATGCAACGGGCGCGGTCTCCGTACTGCTCCAACAGAGAAACGACTTCCTGGACGTCTTTCGCAGCCACGTATTGGAAAGGGTGCAACGTTGTGCTCCTAGAGAGTGGCCCCGTCATGAGTAGGCGGGGTTATAAGACCACGGGGATTATCTTAGAAGTGAGCACTGCTGGCAACCGTCAGAAGGCTACGTCAGCAATGAGAAGCCCCTTGAAGCGGATGCTCAGGGGGCGTTTGGTGTTCTATAGCAAGCCTCTGACACTGAGGCGCGCCGCCCATGCAGCGCCTAGCCGCCAGCGACACCAAATTTCGCAGGCAGGTCCTCCTCCGCCTCCAGCTCTAGGTAGTTGCCCTCACTGTCCCAAAGGTAGACCGCCCAACCGTGAGGCCAGCGGATTACAGGGCCTGCGCTGAACTGTATGCCCTCACCGCCGTTCTCCTTCATCTGCATGAGACGCTCAAAGCTGTCCATGGAGATGTGGAAGGAGTGATGCAGGATGCCGTTTTCAACCAGCGTGTCCTGGGCCTGGGGTATGGGTTCAGGGCGCTCAAACAGCACAATCTCCAGCCCACCCGCCTCAAGCCGGGCCACATCTATGCCCAGCGTCTTGCCGGGGCGGGCCTTTTGGTAGCGCTCGTGGAAGCGTAGGAGCTCACCTTCACCGTTGGGGCTGTTGTACGGCACTTCAGCGGGGACGTTGGAGGAGATGAAGTGTCCCCGCGTGCCGTCCTCATGCGTAACCTCTTTGAGCTCCATGCCCAGGACGTCCGTGTAAAACGCGACTGCACGCTTGAGGTCGTTGGCGGGCATGCCTATGTGGTGCAGGCCGGTAATGCTGACCTTAGGGTTACCGTCCGTAGTTGAGTCTGCCATATCTTCTCCTGACATGCCTGTGGCCGTTCCTAACAATACTGCGGCATGTTTTAACAAGTTCAGGGAGGCGTTACAAGCGCGGGGCCTGATAGTAACCTCCAAGGCCATACTGACTAAGCGTTTGGTCGGCGGTGCACGATGCAAGTCCTGCCTAGCACCAATTCCGGCGTTGAAATATCACCCTGGAATCTGGTAGATTACTACCTTCCTACTTCCCAATCGCCGAGCTTAAGAGAAAGCGGCTACTCGCTGCCTTCTCTTAAGCGTTTGAAACATAACAGAGCGATGAAAGACAGAAAGAGGCCAAATGACTATCGGATTACCTAACGACCAGAACCTGAGCGGAGGAGGAGCGGGAATGAACCCCACTGACCTCTTCATTTATCAGAATCACGCTGACAAGTATGTTGAGATATCAAACGCAGGATTGCAGTCCACCTATGGGTGGGCCTCAAACCCAGCCTTTAAATCCGACGAAGACAAGATATTCTGGCTGGAGGCGCTCCTTACCAAAGACAGCGTCGGACTGGATGCGGGGTTTGGCCCCGCAGCTCGAGACGTAGCCTACTTTTTGAACCGAGGCTATTCAATTTACGGTGTCGATGCTCTTCAGGAGAGCTTGGAGTCCGCTATCAGGTCCCATGGATCTGAAATAGCTGACCTGCTGAGCGTTCATGATCTTCATTTGCCGCTGACATTTTCAGACGAATTCTTTGACTTTATCATCTGCAACGCAGTCATCCAGCACCTCGATGGAGAGGCTGTTTACGGCCAAGTGCTTCCTGAATTTCAGCGCGTTCTCAAAAAGGGAGGGGTCATGCTGCTGGTCTTCAAGACAGGGCATGGCGCCACCACCGTTTGGGACCCACACTTCGAGAGTCAACGTACCTTCTACCTCTACCCGCCTGAGGAATTGGAACAAAAGACCGAGGAACTGGGATTCATCAGGGAAGTGAGCGTACCTGGCACAGGCTCATTCGACTACGAAGACGGCAAGGGCGTTGAGTGCAGGGCGTTATATCTCAGGAAGCTGTAGGGGCCTAATTACGCTCCCTACAATTCAAGCCCTGGAGACGCAGCGGTAGGCCCTTGCGTCTCCAGGGCTTTGTAAATCAACCCCATATCCAGGGTGCTGCGCACAAGCTCCGCAAGCTTGTCGTACTCAGCCTCTCGTGATACCACGGGGCCGTCCAGCGGCAATGTCACGCCTTTCCTAGCAGCCAGCGTGGTTAGGATAGAGCGGCGCAGCTCCTCATTGTGGAACAGCCCGTGCATGTAGGTGCCCAGCACATTGCCAGTGCCGTCCACACAACCGTCGAACTCGTCGCACTGGGTACGCGACCGCTCATCTATACGGAACGGCGAAACGACACCTTCATCAACGGTACGCCCCATGTGTATCTCGTAGCCCGTAATAGACAGGCCCGCCGCACTCGCCAGCAAGCCCTGGCCCGCCAGCACGCTGCCGCGTACTTGGTGGGTGGTCTTTTCAGCCAGGAACGTGGTGGACACCTGCAATAGGCCAAGGCCGTCAGCGTAAGCTTGCGTGCTCTCCACATGCTCAGGGTCCAGCAACGTTTGGCCGAGTATCTGGTAGCCGCCGCAGACGCCAATAACCGGGGTGCCTCGCAGTGCTGCAGCCACCACCTCACGGTCAAGGCCTCGGCGCTTAAGGTATTCCAGGGCCGCCATGGTGGTCTTGGTGCCGGGCAGAATAATCAGGTCTGGTGTGCCAAGGGCATCGTCTTCTTCAACGTAGCGCAGTCGTACACCCGCCTCTTGCTCCAGCGGGTCGAAGTCGTCGAAGTTCGAGATGTGCGGCAGCGCGATAACGGCAATATCGATAACGTAGTCGGTCTTCTCCTTCATGCTGCGCCGCTTCTCCAAGGCGACCGAGTCCTCCTCCGGGATGCGGATGTCTGTGTAATACGGCAGCACACCCGCCACCGGCACTCCCGTGCGCTCTTCAATCCACGTTAGGCCGGAGGTCAGCAGAGACAGGTCACCCCGGAACTTGTTGATGACAATGGCCTTGACCAGCGCGCGCTCCTCAGGCTCCAACAGGTCCAATGTGCCAACCGCTGACGCAAACACACCGCCGCGGTCAATGTCGGCAACCAGGAGCACAGGTGCGTTGCAATAGAGGGCCACGCGCATATTCACAATGTCCCGCGCCTTGAGATTCACCTCCGCCGGACTGCCCGCGCCCTCAATGACCACAACATCGTATTCAGCGCGCAGCCGGTCCAGCGATTCAGCGACCGACGGCCACATGGTGTCCTTGCGCTTGAAGTAATCCACGGCCTCCAACGTGCTCACCGGCACGCCGTGAACAATGACCTGAGACCTGCTGTGGCCCTCCGGTTTGAGCAGGATGGGGTTCATGTCCACGGTAGGCTCCACGCAGGCAGCCTCCGCTTGCACCACCTGTGCCCTGCCCATCTCACCGCCGTCAGCAGTCACGAAGGAGTTCAGCGACATGTTCTGTGCCTTAAAGGGCGCCACGTTCCAGCCATCCTGCCGCAGTATGCGACAGAGCGCCGCTGCCAGCGTGCTCTTGCCCACGGACGACGCGGTGCCCTGCACCATGATGACCTTGGCTGGACGCTTATTCACTGCGTGTCGACTCCAGGTGGCTGGTGTCGTTCCACAACTCAAGTTGCCAGCCTTCATCTCGCCGCCGGAGTATCGACACGCTGGCCGTGGAGGTACCCATGCGCCAGAGGCTGGCCGCGGGCAGTCCCAACATGCTCACCGCCAACGCCCGCAGTGAGCCGCCGTGGCCCACCACCAGAACGTTGTCATCATCACCATGGGTGTCTAGGAGTCGCTTACTTGCTTCCATGATTCGTCCGCAAAGCTGGGCTGTACTCTCCCCTCCCGGCGGCGCAAAGTCAGGGTCGTTAGCTATGTTCTGTATAGAACCGCTGGGGTTCCCTTCCTCAACCCACTTGAAAGTGCGGCCCTCCCATTCTCCGTAGTTCAACTCTCGTAGCTCCGGGGTTAGGGACAGCGGGACTTTGCGGCCTTCAAGCACCAGCGAGGCCGTCTCCTGAGCGCGAATAAGGTCACTGGCATACGCCGCCACAAAGGACACTCCGGCAAGTCGTTTTGCCGTGAGGCGCCCCTGTTCGCGGCCCGCCTCGCTCAGGGGAATATCGGTCTGCCCTTGCAGGCGGCCATCACGGTTCCAGTCCGTCACGCCATGGCGCACCAGGTACCACCTAGTCAAAATGTCCCCTCCTAAAATTCGATGCCCGGCTGAGCCTTGATGCCCTGGTCAGCATAGGGGTGCTTCACCACCCGCATCTCCGTCACCAAATCTGCAAAGTCTATGAGTTCTTGCGGCGCATTACGGCCCGTGATGATCACGTGGAGCATCTCGCGACGCGCGCTGAGCGTTTCCAGCACGTCCGCCACTGGCACCCAACCGTAGTGCAGCGGGTACGTGAATTCATCCAGCGCAATCACGTCTTCCTCGCCCGCCAAGATTGCCGCCTTGGCATTCTCCCACTGCTCCACTGCCAGCGCCTTGGAACGCTCCAAGTCCTTGGAGAGCCAGGTAAAACCGTCGCCAAGGGCTTCAACAAGTATGCCGACTTTCTCCGCGGCGCGTATCTCCCCGTACCGTGCGCCGATATGCTTGATGAACTGGAACATCCGTACCTTCATGTCGCGTCCCCACGCCCTGAACAGCACGCCAAAGGCCGCCGTGGTCTTGCCCTTGCCCTCACCAGTGTTGATTATGACCAGACCCTTATTGATACGCGGACCTTTAACGGTCTGCGGCGCGTCTTTGGCCATGCGTTGCCGTTCCCATTCATCACGCGGACTGTTCATAGAGCGCACCTTGCCATTTGGCGGGAAATAAGCTGGGGTGAATAATTTCAGCGAAAGCCTCAAGCACGTCCACAAGCCGTGGGCCATGACGACTGGGCACTCGGCCATCGAACACGTATATCTGGCCCGACTGTACGGCCGGCAGCTTTCCCCATTCAGGGCTGTCCACAAGCAACGCTAACTCCTGCCGGGTGCTCTCCATGTCATACCCACAGGGCATGAACAGCACCATCTCAGGCTGAAAGGCCACGACCTCCTCCCACGACGTTGGATAGGAGTGTTCTCCAGCCCTCACCAAGCCATGCACGCCGCCCGCAATGCCCACCATGTCAGACATCCACAGACCTCCTGCCCATAACGGCCGCCCCCACTCCAAGCAAAGGACTCGGGGCGCACGGGGCGCATGCTCGGCAACCGTGGCCTTCACCGCATCGACACGCTCACGAAGGCTTGCCACGTACGTTTCTGCGCGCTCTGCGACACCGGCGGCCACGCCCACATCAAGGATGCTTTGCAGGGTGCCTTCCACGTCCATGGCGTGAATCGTTAGGAATTCAGGGGTGTGTTCAAGCGCCGCAGTGGCCACCGCCTGGACCGTGGCGCTGCCAATAACGCACACCTCGCAGATGTCCTGGGTCAGGATAAGTTGAGGAGCTAGCTCCCGCAGCAGCGCGGAGTCCAGGGAAAAGATGGCGTTGTCTGCGATTCCTTCCACGGACACCTTATGAACAGGCGCAAGCCCAGGCCGCTCTTCAACCCGCAGGCTTGTGGTGAGCACGGGGAGCGAACTCGCCGCCTCAGGGTAATCGCAGATATGGGTCACGCCCACAAGCTGGTCTCCCAGCCCCAACGCGTAAACAATCTCTGTCGCACTGGGCAACAGTGAACAAATGCGCATGTCAGTCCTCCGTTTTAGGTAAGGCCTTCTTCCGGCGGGGCAGCACCACCGGGGTACCGTCGTCCGGGTGGGTGATAACCGTGACCTCAGCGCCAAAGGCAGCCGACACCACCGCTTCCGTCAGCACCTCGGTTGGGGTACCCAGAGCGACGACCACTCCGTTATGCAATGCCGCTATGCGGTCACAGTACTGAGCCGCCAGCGAGAGGTCATGCATGGCAGCCACCACCGTCACACCCGCCTCATTGCGTATGGTGCTCACCATGTCCAGCATTGTCGCTTGATAACCAATGTCCAGGTGCGCCGTGGGCTCGTCCAGCAGCAGTAGGTCCGTCTGCTGGGCCAACGCCCTAGCGATGAACACCCGCTGTCGCTCACCACCGGACAGGGAGGCGACGGGGCGTTCTGCAAACTCCCAGGTTCCGGTCAACTCCATGGCGCGCTTACAAACATCTATATCAGTGGAGCTCTCCCACTGGAGCAAGCCAAGGTGGGGATTTCTGCCCATGAGCACCACATCCAAGGAGGAGAATCCAGGCGGCACCGCAGGGTTCTGCGCCACGACAGCGACGCGCCTTGCCCGCTCCTTGGTGCTCAGTTCATTCAAGGCCTCGCCGTCCACGCACACCTGTCCGCTTGCGGGGCGCAACACACCGCTGACCACGTTGAGCAGTGTGCTCTTTCCCGCGCCGTTAGGGCCAACAAGGCCCAGCATCTCACCGTGACGCACCTCCAGGCTGATGCCCTTGAGCACCTCCGTGACCCCATACGCAAGTCGCACGTCCGTTACCGACAGCGCCGCTACTCCATTCATTTCCCTGCCCTCCCCCGCTTGCGCAACAGGTACAGGAAGAAGGGCGCGCCGCAGAAGGCCGTGACCACGCCAACGGGGAGTTCAGTGGGGCTTGCTGCCGTACGAGCGACGATGTCAGCCAGCACCAGAAAGCCCGCGCCCACCAACATGGACATGGGCAGCAGTGAGCGGTGGTCATGGCCCCAGACGAGTCGCACGGCATGGGGCGCTATCAGCCCCACGAAGCCGATGAGTCCGCTCACAGAGACCGCCGCCGCCGTGGTGAGGGACGCAGTAGCAATGAGCAGCAGCTTGGTACGCTCAACATTCACGCCCATCTGCTTGGCCTCATGCTCATCAGCCTGGAGCATGTTCAGGATGCGGCTGTAGGCCATCATGATGAGGGAGCCAACTATCACATACGGCAGTATCGTCAGGACGTCATTCCAGGATGCGCCTATGAACCCACCGAACAGCCACCCCAGCAGCGGGCGCACGTCCGGGTTCGCACGGATAATCAGCAGACTGGTGACAGCCCCCGCCAGCGACGCGATGGCAACTCCCGCCAGGATGAGCGTTATTAGCTCCACGCCACCGGAGCGCTTGGCTATGCCGTAAGCCACGCTGACAGCCAGCATGCCGCCGACAAAGGCCGCCAGCGGGAGCACGCTGAAGCCCACGTAGAAAAGCGGCACGGCGGTGAGCAGCACGATTGTCGCTCCCAACCCCGCGCCTGACGCCACACCAATGAGGTACGGGTCTGCCAACGGGTTGCGGAAGAGCCCCTGGTACGTTGCGCCGGAGATACCAAGGGCCGCACCCACCAGCGCAGTCAGCACAATGCGGGGCATCCGCAGTCGCCAAACAATCGTCTCCCAGCTATCCGGCCAGTCGTTCGATACGCTCACGCCAGTCAATCTGTCCGCGACGATGTTCACCAACGTCCACGGCGGTATGAAAACGGCACCTATGCCCCCCGCCACAATGCCGATGGCCAGCACCACGAGCGCACCTATCCCAAGCCGACCCCATGGGTAAACGGGCGGCAGGGGCCACAGAAAGGCCAGGGGCCTCCTGCGGGCGGTGTCTTTGATCAACGGCAGACTCACTTGACCGGGCCTCCTACTGGAACAATTCAGGGTAGAGGAACTCGGCTATCTCTTCGATAACGTCGATAAGCCGCGGACCGGCGATGAACAGCGGTGCGCGCTCCGGCACCAACACACGCCCATTCTTCACGGCTGTCACGCCCTGCAATGCAGGGTCATCAGTAATTTCACTCACTGCATCTGCGGAAGTGATGATCACTTCAGGGTCTCTGACAAGCACCTCTTCCGGGCTTATCTGGGCGTAGCCGGATATGTCCTCAGTAACCATTTCAGCCTTCAACAGCTTGAAGATGTCCCCCGTCAGTGTGTCAGGACCGGGGGTCCAGAAACCAAAGGTGTGGTTGTACACACGCGGGCCGCGCTCAACGTCCTTCAGCTTGTCTTTCAGGATATCCAGTCTGGCTTGGAACAGCGCAACCTCACGCTCAGCGGCCTGGACGTTCCCCGTCAGACGGCCCCACAGACGGAAGTGTTCCAGCACATCATCCACGGTGTTGCTGAGGGACTGGGTGTAGAGCACTTTGATGCCCACCCCCTCAAGGTCAGCGAGGAACCGGTCAAAGAACAGGTACACAAGGTCAGGCTCCAGTGCCACTGTCTCTTCAAGATTGATGGCAAAGGCGCTGCCTATTCTAGCGATGGCGTCTGCTTCAGGCGGGTAGCTTACAAAGCTGTGCGTCCCCACGACTCTATGACCTTCACCCATGGCGAAGAGCATTTCCACCGCAGCACCGTCGTAGGGAATAATGCGCTCAGGCGGCGCATCAAACGTAATCTCCCTGCCATTGCTGTCAATGATGGTGAAAGGGAACAGCGCGGGAGTGGGCGTTGGCGTGGCTGGCGTTTGCGTTGCCGTGGCCGTTGCACGCGGAGAAGCTGTCGTGGACGTGGGAGTCGGAAGCGCCACCGTCGCAGTCGGCGCCGCCTGCACCTGTGTTGGCGTAGGCGTTGGCTCAGTTTGGCCGCAGGCGGCGGCCAGCGTGGTCAGGAGAACGGCCACTGCTATCAAGAGACCCAAGGGAAAACGGATGCGAGACGTGTTCATCGATATCCTCCAGTCGAGTGTTAGTGCGCCACCCGGTCTGCACCTGCAAGGGGCATCAAAAAACCCCCAGCTTTTCTTCGCTGAGGGTCCGGTGGCAATGAGCGCTATCTCGTCTGGGTCTCACGGCCAGTGGCCCCTCTTTTAGTGCGAAGAGGTCAACCACGAGCCGGTTAAGGCAGGTCTCCTGGCTTACGGGGGGTTGGTGGTGCTGGTTCCCTTCCCATTCCTTACTACGGAACAGTGGGTCCCAGCGGGGACTCCCCGATTACAGTGGCGCTACCGCGGCGGATTCTCACCGCCTTCCCTATTCTTCCTCCCGGAGGAGGACACCTAACCGGTCACGTTATTCTGTTGTCCGCGGACTATACCTTTACCCGTGGAGGCTTGTAAAGGGGTGGTTAGGCGGGCAAAACAAACGTAGGGGCGCACGGTTGTGCGCCCCTACGGACCTGTCATTTCAGCGATGCCGTTACGCCTTGAGCGCTGCGAACCGCTCCTTGCGGAGCTTGGCCAGCTTGGGTTCAATGACAAACTGGCAGTACCCAGAGTCGCGGTTACGCTGGTAGTACTGGTTGTGGTACTCCTCCGCTGCGTAGAAATCACCCAGGGCCGTGACCTCGGTCACGATGGGGTCATTCCACACTTTGCGCGCCGTATAGTCCGCTATCGCCGCTTCTGCCAGAGCCTTTTGCTCGTCACTGTGGTAGTAGATGGCGGACCGGTACTGCGTGCCGGAGTCGTGGCCCTGTCGGTTGAGCGTGGTGGGGTCATGTATGAGGAAGAAGATGTCCAGCAAATCGTTAAACGACACCACCGATGGGTCGAATGTAATTTGGATCACCTCCGCGTGGCCGGTCTGACCGGTGCATACCTGCTCATAAGAGGGGCTGGGCAACTGGCCGCCGGAGTAGCCGGAGACCACCTGCGTCACGCCTCTGAGTTGCTCGTATGCCGCCTCCAGACACCAGAAGCAGCCGCCCGCTAAGGTGGCGACCTCCGTGCCGGACTGCGCTTCGCTGCTTTGGTTATTGTTCATGCCAACCTCACACTAGGAAATCAGATTGCGCGCCGCCACACCATGTACTACGTCTGGTGATGTGGT
>CAVOAJ010000007.1:0-24593 GCA_963693605.1 Dehalococcoidia bacterium
AAAGGTGGTCTTTATTCCGTCATGGCGGAGATGAGATCCCTGCCTACAACTTCAATGGCCTGGTCTCCGTTCACCGTCCGCAATTTACCTTGCTTCTCGTAATACCCCACCAATGGCGCTGTCTGCTCTTCATAGGTCTGAAGCCTCTTGCGGACCACATCAGGCTGGTCATCCGCACGCTGCATCAGTTCACCGCCGCAAACATCGCAGATACCCTTCTCTTTAGGCGGCGCAGTTACCTCATGGTACGGGCGCTGGCACTTGCTGCACAGCCACCTTCCCGCCAACCGCCGTACTAACTCTTCCGTATCCACCTGTAGGAGCGGTGTCCGGTCTATGCTCCCTTGGTGCTCAGCCAGTGCCTTGTCCAACGCCCGCGCCTGCTCCAGCGTGCGGGGAAAGCCGTCAAGGATGTAGCCGTTGGCGGCGTCAGGTTCCTGAATACGCTCCAATACCATACTGATGGTTACGTCGTCAGGAACCAACTCCCCTCGCTCCATGTATCTCTTGGCAAGCTGCCCCAACTCAGTGTTCTCTGCTTGGTGCTTACGGAAGAGGTCTCCGGAAGCCACATGCGGCACTTCAAAGTGTTCAGCTAGCTGCTTTGCCTGCGTTCCCTTTCCTGCCCCCGGCGGACCGAGGAATACGACTCGCACTGGTCCTGTCATTGACTCCTCTACCGTAAGAACCCTTCGTAGTTACGCATGAGGAGCTGTGACTCCAACTGCCGCATGGTGTCCAACGCCACGCCCACCATAATCAGCAAGCTCGTGCTGGTAAGTGTGATGGCCTGGATACCCGTTAACCTGGTGATAAAGAACGGGACAATGGCCACCAGGCCAAGGAAAAGAGCGCCGCCCCAGGTGATCCTGATGATGACGCGATTCAAGTATTGCTGTGTGGGCGGACCCGGCCTTATGCCCGGAATGAAACCGCCGTTCTTTTGGAGGTTTTCCGCTAGCTGTTGCTGCTGAAACACCACCATGGTGTAGAAGAACGCAAAAATAACCACCAGAATGAAGACCATCACCCAGTAGAACGTGGATGCTGGGCTCACAGCGGAAGCCACAAATGTGGCCGCCCTGGCAAAGAAGTTGTCGCTGGCAGGGTTGGCAATGTACTGCGCAATGGTGCCAGGCAATATCATGATGCTGAAGGCAAAGATTAACGGAATCATACCCGCTGAATTGACTCGCAATGGCAGGTGCGTTGCGCCGGACTGCCGGTACATGCGCCCGCCACGAAACACGCTCCGCCCATACTGAACGGGGATGCGGCGCTGAGCCTCAGTAAAGATCACAATGGCAATAATAAGGAAGGCCGCCACTGCCACGAGCACCAAAAGGCCGCTGATGTTGTCTCTGGCCAAGAAGCCCTGGCCTATGACGTTGGGCAGACTTGCGACAATGCCCCCAAAGATGATAATGGAAAGGCCATTGCCAATACCTTTCTCCGTGATGAGCTCTCCAAGCCACACCAAGAACATGGTGCCGCCCACAAAGGAGAATACGATGGTCAGGGTGGTCAAGGCTCCGTCACCAAAGAAGGTGATGGGAGTGTTAAACACGCCTGCTCGGGAGAAAAGTAGCAACTGGCCATAGCCCTGGAGAAACGCGATGGGCACGGTAAGCCAGTGAGTAAACTGGTTAATCTGCTGACGCCCTGCGGCGCCCTCTTTTGATATGGCCTGGAGCCGCGGTATCACTGGCACCAGTATCTGAATAACAATGCTGGCGGTAATGTACGGGTATACGCCAAGAGCCACGACACTCAGGTTCCTGAGGCCCCCACCGCTAAACAGGTCAAAGAACGCCACCAAATCATTCTGTTGAAAGACCTGGCCAAGCACGTCACGGTCAGCTCCAGGAACAGGCACGTGGGCCAAGAACCGGAAGACCATCAAAATGAATAGCGTAAAGAGAATTTTCCCGCGCAAATCAGGCGTGCGGAAAGCATCGATCATCGCTTGAACGAGTTGAGGTCTTCCTGATGTCCCACGAGGCTGATTTGTTGGCGCCGCCCGCATATTCCCTACCTACCCCCCGCCGTACCGCCTGCTGCCTCTATCTTAGTCTTGGCTGACTCGGAGTACTTGTCAGCCTTAATCTGCAATGCCCTGTTCAGTTCCCCCACACCCAACACCTTTACGCGCTGTTTGGCACTGCGCACCAAGCCATGCTGCGCCAGCACCTCTGGGGTTACATCTGTGACACCATCTGGCAAGCGGTCAAGTCCCTTTAGGTTGACCACTTGGTATTCTTTTCTGAATAGGTTCTTAAAACCCCGTAGCATGGGTAGACCCTTAATCAACGGGTTCTGTCCACCCTCAAACCCGGGGCGCACGCCACCACCGGACCTGGAGTTCTGGCCCTTCATTCCCTTACCGGCATACGTGCCTTTGCCGGAGCCGTTGCCCCTGCCTACGCGCTTGCGGTTTTTACGCGGGTGCACCGCACGTACTTCATGCGCTTGCATTGCTGGACCTTCTCTTCCGGGGCTGCTCTTCTTCTGACGCGGGTTCCACCTCTACCAGGTGACGCACTTTATGGAGCATCCCCATGATGGTGGGGGAGTCTTCATGTATAACAGAGTCTCGTATACGTCGCAGTCCCAGTGCCCTGACTGTCCGGCGCTGGTCTCGTTCGTAGCCAATCAGGCTCCGGACCTGTTTGATGCGGAGCTTAGCCATTGTCCTTACTCTCCTCGACTTCATCAGAGGTCTCAGCCTCTTGCGCCGCTTCCTCAACAGGAGCGACTTCTGCAACTGGCTCTTCAGGCACCGCCGCCTCAGGAGCAGCGGCTTCTTCTGCCACCGCTTCTTCAACAGGAGCGACTTCTGCAACCGGCTCTTCAGGCACCACCGCCTCAGGAGCGGGGGCTTCTTCTGCCACCACTTCCGCAACAGGTGCGGCTTCAGCGACCGGCTCTTTAGCGGCTACTGCTGCTTCTGTCACAACCTCAGGCGCCGCAGCTTCGGGAGCAGCGGCCTCAGGAGCTTCTGGCGTGGCAACTTCCGCAACCACAGGCTCGGGAGTCGCAACCGAGGCCACAACGGGCGCGGGCGCGGCAGCGGGGGCTCTCTCGGTACGTCGGGGAGTCGCCTCAGCGGGTGAGGGGGGCACAGGTACGCCCTTTAAGGGGCGTAACATTTGTAGGCCAGCCACAGTGGCTTTCACCACGTTAATCGGGTTCCGGCTTCCCAGAGCCTTGGCTGATACGTCCTTGATGCCTGCCACTTCCATGACAGCGCGGACCGCACCCCCGGCAATGATGCCAGCACCACTAGTAGCGGGCTTCATGAGCACCTTGGACGCGCCATACTTCACATGGACTGCATGCGGAATGGTACCGCCATGCATAGGAACATCAATCATAGCCTTCTTGGCTATTGCAACGCCCTTCCGAACAGCGTCCGGTACCGCAACGCCCTTGCCCATGCCCAAGCCAACCTTGCCGTGGCCGTCACCAATAACCACCATGGCATTGAAGGTCAAATGGCGTCCGCCCTTGACCACCTTGGCCACACGGCGGATTTGAACTACCTTCTCAGTAAGACCGGAGTCGTCCTGGTCAAACCTGTTATCCGAACCCCTGCCCTGCATCAAAACGTCAAGCCTTCCTCCCGGGCGGCATCCGCGAGCTCTTTGACACGCCCGTGGTATCGATACCCGCCCCGGTCAAACACAACCTTGGTCACTCCAACGGCCTTGGCTCGTTCAGCCACCAGTTTACCCACCTGCCGGGCCACGTCTGTCTTCGGAACGCTCTGGCCTCGGACACCAGCCTCCAGCGTGCTGGCTGCGGCCAACGTGTGACCCCGAGCATCATCAATAACTTGCGCATAGGTATGGCGACCACTGCGAAACACGCAAAGGCGCGGTCGCTCAGGTGTGCCTTCCAGATGTCCGCGTAGCCGCCTGTGGCGGACACGTCTGGCCTGCCATGGGGTTTTCACTCGTGGCATAGCTTTATCCTCTCCCCGCCGACTTCCCGGCCTTCAGCCGGACCACTTCGCCTGTGTAGCGTATTCCCTTGCCTTTGTAAGCGTCCGGCGGACGGACGGCCCGGATTAGCGCAGCCACCTGCCCCACCGCCTGCTTGTCAGCGCCCCGAATGTGGATGCGGTTGTTGCCCTCCACCTCAATTTGGACGCCCTCCAATGGTTTCATTTCCACGTTGTGGCTATATCCCACCTGCAACGTCACACCAGTGCCCGCCTGCAGACAGCGGTATCCCACAATTTCCAGGGACTTGGTGAAGCCCTGGCTTACGCCAACTATCATATTGGCAATGAGCGCACGGGTGAGTCCGTGGAGCGCGCGGTGATCCCGACGATCATCTGGTCGTTCCACCAAGACATTGCCGTCCTCAACTCGGACCGTAAGGTCTGAATTGAACGGTTGGATCAGGGTCCCGTTACTCCCTTTGACCGTCACTGCTGCGCCAGTCACCTCAACGGTGACACCTGACGGGATGGGGATTGGTTTTCTACCTACTCGTGACACGTAATTCTCCTACCATACATAGCACATCAGCTCGCCGCCGACGCCCTTTCGCCATGCCTCCTGGCCAGTCATAATGCCATGGGAGGTCGACATAATGGAGATGCCTACGCCTCCGTAGAAGCGGGGAACCTCATTTCGCTGTACGTGAATCCGCAGGCCGGGCTTGCTCACTCGCTTGAGCCCAGTGATAGCGGGGGCCTTGTCATCTGCATAACGCAGACGCAGCCGCAATACATTTTGAGGTTTGGTCTTCACCACCTCAAAATCGGAGATGTAGCCCTCCCGCTTGAGGATGTCCGTCAGGGCCACTTTGGCCCTGGATGACGGCATTTCCACAACGGGGTGCTGCACCATAAGTGCGTTTCGCACACGCGTAAGCATGTCTGCTATAGGATCTGTAACGGGCATCTTGCTGCGCTGCCTCCTAAGTCCTGTTTACCAACTAGCCTTCCGCACGCCCGGCAGCAGACCCTCAAGGGCCATCTTCCGGAAGCAGATGCGGCAAAGCCCAAAGTAACGAATGTACGCCCGAGGCCGTGCACACCGGTTGCACCGGTTCATGGCACGCACCTTGAAGCGAGGTTCCTTTTTCCACTTGGCAATTTTACTTGTCTTGGCCATAGTTCTCCGTATTCCTCGTCCTAGTTGGCCTGCGGTTCTCTGGTGAACGGCATACCCATCAACTCTAACAACCGCATCCCCTCTTGGTCACTCTTGGCCGACGTGGTAATCACTACCTGGAATCCACGGATGCGGTCAACAACACTGTAGTCAATCTCCGGAAACACAATCTGTTCCTTGAGGCCCAGAGAGTAGTTTCCGTTGCCATCAAAGCTGTACCGAGGCACACCACGGAAGTCCCGGATACGCGGAAGCGCCACATTCAATAGCCGGTCAAGGAACTCATACATCCTGTGGCCACGAAGCGTAACCATGCAGCCAATGGACATGCCTTCCCGTATCTTGAAAGTCGCTATCGACTTCCGGGCCTTGGTAACCATCACCTTTTGACCGGCGATGATAGTCATGTGCTCAGTGGCCTTCTCCAATGCGCGAGCATTGGTCAGAGCTTCACCAAGTCCCATGTTCAGCACCACCTTTTTCACTTGGGGCACTTGCATAGGACTCTTATAGCTGAATTCACGAAACAGCGTCGGCTGAATTTCTTCCCGGAACCGCGCAAGCAACCGGGGAAGGGGACGAGGCGTCACCTTGGTACGCCCTGCCTTTGCCTTGGCGGCAGGCTTCTTCTCTTCAACGGGCGCAACCTCAGCAGCGGCAGCTTTCGTTGTCGCTGCAGCTTTACGCGCACCACCGGCAGCAGTTGCACGGGGCTTTGCGGCCTTGGCCGGAGCCTTGGCAGCCTTCGGAGCAGCAGCCTCTGGCATCTCTGAGGCGGATTCATCCACCTGCGGCTCTTCGCCTGGTTGTTCTAACTGATCGTCTGGTCGCATCGCTTACAGACCCTCGATTTCGTGCCATCGGCCAGCACTTGATAACCTACTCTAGTTGGTTTGTCACAATTGGGACACACCAGCATCACGCGCCATAAGCCCATGGGCTTTTCCTGAGCGACAATGCCGCCCTGGCTGTTAGCGCCCTGCGCTCCGGCCTTGAGGTGGCGCTTCACTATGTTCACGCCCTCAACATGGACCATACTATCCTTCAGGTCCACTCGCTGCACCTTGCCGCGCTTACCTTTGTCCCTACCGCGAATCACCTGCACCGTGTCATCGTGTCTTACTCGAGAAGCCATGGCTATAGCACCTCCGGGGCAAGAGAAACGATTCTCATGTAGTTATGGTCCCTTAGTTCCCTGGCAACCGGGCCAAATATGCGGGTGCCACGGGGAAGGTCCTTGTCAGTCAGAAGCACTGCCGCATTGTCGTCAAATTTAATGCTGGAGCCGTCGGGCCGACGAATCATGGCGGCTGTGCGAACCACTACCGCCCGAACAATTTCGCCCTTCTTCACCGCAGCTCCAGGTATTGCCTCTTTTACAGAGGCAATAATGATATCACCCACGCGAGCGTACCGTTTGCCGGTGCCGCCCGGTACGTTGAAACACATAATCTCTTTCGCGCCCGAATTGTCGGCCACGTTAAGCCGTGTAAAGGTCTGGATCACGACTCTTTCTCTTCCTCCGGTGTTTCATCACCGGGCGCCTGCTCCGCTTCGGGTTCAGGCGTCTCCATCTCTGCTGCCGGCTCTTCAACCGCTACTTCAGCCTCAGTCTCCTTTGGCTTTGCCTTGGCCCTGGGCTTGCGCTTGGGAGCCTCTTCAACAGGAGCTGCCTCTTCTTCGGACTCCGGGGCCTCGGCTACAGCCTCAACCTCCGGCTCTTCATCTACTACTACAACCTCTGCCACAGGCTCGGGTTCCGCCTCTGCCTCTACGGCGGGCGCTTCAGGCTCCGGCTCAACTACAGCCTCAGCCACTTCCGTAGCCTTGGCTTGGGTCTCTTCCGACGCAGCAATGACCTCGGCCTTTTCGGCGGCCTCCTCTGCTTCAAGGGCCTGCACTTCCGTGCTTGCAACCTCAGCAGGTGCCACGTCAGGCAAACGGCTGGCCGTAATTACCTCTGACACGCGCCACCGCTTGGTAGCGGAAAGCGGACGCGTCTCCACAATACGTACGATGTCACCCACGTGGTACTGGTTTTCCTGATCGTGGGCATTGAATTTCGTGACTCGCTTCAGCATCTTGCCGTACAGCCTGTGCTTAACCAGGCGCTCCACGGCCACCACCACGGTCTTATCCATTTTGTCGCTAACGACGCGTCCCACGCGGACTTTACGTACCTCTGTTTTCGTACTCATGCCTGGACTCCTGCCAATTCACGTTCTCGCAGCACTGTCTTGATCTGCGCCAACCTACGCTTGGCCGCGCTTAGTTCACTAGCGTTGGCCAATTGACGCGTAGACAACCGGAATCTGAGGTTCAACAACTCTCGATAAGTGTTGGCCTCTTCATCGCGTAACCTCTCCTCAGAGAGGGTGCGAAACTGGCCGGCGTTGCTGCGCATAACGTCTAACCTCTCGGCACCGGGCATTTACGCCTCGGTGCGGAACACTGTCTTTGTAAGAATTGGGAGCTTCTGTGCAGCAAGCCTCAAGGCTTCCACCGCTAGTTCAGAAGACACCCCACCAACCTCATACAATACTCGTCCGGGCCTGACCACGGCCACCCATTCCTCCACCGGACCCTTACCACCACCCTGCCGGGTCTCCGCAGGCTTCTTGGTGATAGATTTGTGCGGGAATACCCGTATCCAAACCTTCCCGCCGCGTTGGAGGTGACGCGTAATTGCGCGCCGCCCCGCCTCTATCTGGCGGCTGGTCAGCCAAACGGCAGTCAGGCTCTTCAGGCCCACTTCACCAAAGGCAACAGTACTGCCCCGGTGCGCAAGGCCACGGTTGCGGCCCCGCATAGATTTTCGGTACTTAGTTCGTCTCGGCTGTAGCATCTACTGCCTCTACCTCAGCTGCAACAGGCTCAGCCCGCTGCATTATTTCAGGGACCAAGGGTTCTTCTTCCTTCTGTTCCTGGAAGATTTCGCCTTTGTATATCCATACTTTGACACCAATGCGCCCGTAGGTGGTGCTAGCTTCTGTAAAGCCATAGTCGATATCAGCACGGAGGGTGTGCAATGGCACGCGTCCCTCCATGGCTTTCTCATTGCGCGCAATCTCAGCACCACCCAAACGGCCACTAATCAACACCTTGATGCCCTTGGCGCCGGCCTGCATGGCCCGGCCTACAGACTGCCGCACTGCCCGCCGAAAGGCTATTCTGCGCTCCAACTGGTCCGCTACGTTGCGGGCCACAAGGAACGCATCCAACTCCGGCTGGCGTATCTCTTGAACATTGAGCCGTACGCGCTTGCCGCCGACTGTCTCTTCAAGAATTTTTCGTAATTCATCTACCCGTTGACCACCACGCCCAATCACAATACCTGGCCGGGCGGTGTGGACCGTTACACTCAGGTCCTGAGCACTCCGCTCAATTTCAACCCGAGCAATGCCTGCGTCCGAATACTGGGTCTCAATGACCTTACGGATGCCAAGGTCTTCTTTCACATTGGCAGCATATATATTCCCTTTGCCGCCGAACCAGTTGGCCTGCCAGGTCTTGGTAATGCCCAGCCTGAACCCCACAGGATGCGTCTTATTTCCCACTATGCACCCCTCTCGTCAACCACCACGGTTATGTGACAGGAATGCCGCAATATCTTACCGACACGGCCGCGAGCCCTAGCCCGGAACCGCTTCAAGACCGGACCCTGGTCAACGAACGCGTTGGCCACGACCAGATTGTCTATATCCAGCATAAGATTGTTCTCCGCGTTAGCCGCTGCAGACTTGATAGTTTTGCTCAGTTTGGCCGCAGCAGGACTGGGCAGGAACCGAAGGGCGTCCAGCGCCGCTTGTACGCCCATGCCGCGCACGGCTTCAACGTACGGCTGCAGCCGCTTTGGCGGTATCCCAACACTTTTACTAAAAGCCTTAACCGACATACCCTCTACCTACCTTTTCACCCGGGACGCTTGCTCCGACCGCCCACCACCGGCGTGGCTTCGGAACGTCCTGGTTGGGGCAAATTCCCCAAGCTTATGGCCTACCATGTTCTCACTCACGAAAATCGGGATATGGCGGCGGCCGTCATGCACCGCAATGGTCAACCCCAACATCTCCGGCACAATGGTGGACGCGCGCGCCCATGTGCGGATCACCGTCTTGCTCTGCGTGTTCATGGCTCGTTCCACCTTCTTCTGGAGCTTAGGGTGAACGTACGGGCCCTTCTTAACGGAGCGTGACATTTACTTCAGCCTCCTGCTCCGGACAATGTATACGTTAGTGTGGAACCTGCGACGAGTCCTTGGTCCAAGAGCGGGCTTACCCCACGGAGTCTTGGGATGCTTCATTCCAATGCCTGAGCGGCCTTCACCACCACCATGTGGATGGTCATTCGGGTTCATCGCAGAACCTCTCACCGTAGGGCGAATCCCCAGATGACGGCTCCGGCCCGCTTTGCCCAAAGACGTGTTGCGGTGCTCCGCGTTACCTACCTGGCCAATGGTAGCCATGCAGGTGCCTAGCACCTTGCGGACCTCTCCTGAAGGCAGTCGCAGCAGGCAGAATTTCTCTTCCCGTGCCAACAACTGCGCCCCAGTACCCGCGCTGCGTGCCATCTGTCCGCCCTTGCCGGGTTGCAACTCCACGTTATGCACCATGGTCCCAGTGGGGATGAGACGCAGCGGGAGTGCATTTCCAGCCTTGATTTCCGCATCTGGTCCGGACATCAATTTGTCGCCAACTTTTACAACGCTGGAAGCAAGGTGATACCGACGCTCGCCATCGGCGTAGAGCACCAAGACGATGCGCGATGACCGGTTGGGGTCATACTCAACAGTCTCAACCTTGCCTGGAATGCCAAACTTGTCCCGCTTGAAGTCAATATCTCGCAGGAGCCGCTTGTGTCCGCCGCCACGGTGCCGAACCGTAATTTTGCCGCGCACATTACGTCCGCCGCTGCTGTGCTTCCCTTTGGTCAAAGCCTTGTAGGGCTTGCTTTCAGTGACCTCTGCAAAGTCAGGCCGGACAGCTGCTCGTTGCCCAGGGCTAGTGGGTCGTAAGTCCTTTAGAGGCATGCCTACGCTCCCTCAAATAGTTGAATAGTGTCGCCGGGACGCAGGGTCACGATAGCCTTCTTCACTGTGGGCGACTTGAAGGGCCTACCACCACCCACGCGTCGTACTTCACCGGGCGTGTTCACCACGTTAACGGCCAGCACCTTCACCTCAAACGCTCGCTCCACGGCCTCTCTAACCTGTGCCTTGTTAGACTTGACCGCTATCTCAAATACATACTTACCACTCTCCTGGAGAATGGTGGATTTTTCTGTAATCACAGGCTTGCGTAGGACTTCAAATATATGCATGGTTCATTCTCTCCTACGCCGTCCCTGCAGCTTCGTCAGCTTCGCCCCACAGGGCTTCCGTGCGACGTACCGCGTCCACGGTCATCACAACCCGGTCATAGCGCATAAGGTCCAAAACGTTGACCAAGTCTGCCGTCAACGTCTTTATTCTTGGTAGGTTCCGTGCCGCCATGGACACGTCACGTGCTGACTGCGAGACCACCAGCAAAGCCGATGACTCCACGCCCAACGCCTTGAGTATCGAGGCCATGACGCTGGTTTTGCCTTTGTCCGCCGACAGACTGTCAACCAACACAATGCGGTCTCCGTTGGCCTTAGCGGACAATGCGCAACGGATGGCCTGCCTACGCATCTTCTTGGGAATACGCTTGCTGTAATCACGAGGATGCGGTCCAAAGACCACGCCTCCGTGACGCATGTGTGGAGCCCTGATGGTTCCCTGCCTTGCGCGGCCGGTCCCCTTCTGAGCAAATGGCTTGCGCCCTCCGCCAGCCACCATGCCACGGGTTTTGGTGTTGCTGGTCCCTTGGCGCTGGTTTGCCTGATGGTAGACCAGCACCTGATGAAGGAGGTCACGGTTCATAGGCGCGGCAAAGACACGGTCACTCACTTGAGCCTGAGAGACCACCTCACCTGCCATATTGCGTACGGGCAATTCCACTATTGACCATCCCCTTGACTGGTAACTCCTGCGGATCGCCGCACCATTACCAGCCCGTTTCTTGCTCCGGGTACGGCGCCGTTCAGCATGAGCAGGTTCCGTTCCAGGTCTATTTTCTGTACTTTCATGTGGCGGACAGTTATCCGCTTGTTGCCCATCTGGCCTGGCATCTTCTGACCCTTGAGCACACGGCCTGGATAGGTAGTTGCTCCAATGGAACCAACGGCCCGCCCGCGGTCCTTCTGACCGTGAGTTTTGGGTCCACCGCTAAAGTTGTGCCGCTTCATGCCTCCCTGAAACCCCTTGCCCTTGGAGGTGCCAATAACGTCAACCAGCTCTCCCTCTTGAAAGACAGAGACGTCCAGGGTTTGACCAACTTGATATTCAGAAATGTCTGACGCTGCCACTTCACGCAAGTGCTTAACGGGGCCTGAATGCTTCAGATGGCCGCGTTGTGGCTGGTTCAAACGCTTTGCCGTACCGTAGCCCAATTGCACGGCTTCATAGCCATCCTTTGGGCCAGTGCGGAGCTGCGTCACCAAGCAAGGACCCACCTCAAGTACAGTAACGGGCACCATGAGTCCCTCATCTGCAAAGAGATGCGTCATTCCAATTTTTTTACCGATCAGTGCTTCAATCATAATTAATCTACAGCTTGATGGAGATGTCTACGCCCGCTGGCATCTGAAGCCGGGTCAGGGCGTCGATAGTCTTGGAATTAGGGTTCACAATGTCCACGAGTCGCTTGTGCGTCCGCAGTTCAAAATGCTCACGGGAGTCCTTGTCCACGTGGGGTGAGCGAATTACGCACCACCGCTTGATCTTCGTGGGCAGAGGCACCGGACCCACGACCACCGCACCCGTCCGTTCCGCTGTCTCTACAATTTGCAGAGCGGACTGGTCAAGCAATCGGTGCTCGTACGCCTTCAATACAATTCTTACTTTGTCGTCTGCCATGATCTCCCGTTTTCGCCTTTACGTGAGCGAGTTATGCGCTCTTCACTAATTCTTGAACCATATGGGCTGCCACTTGTTCATAGCGGCCAAATTCCATGGAATGCGTCGCGCGGCCCTGGCTCAAGGAGCGCAAGGACGTTGCATAGCCAAACATTTCCACCAAGGGGACATCCGCCTCAATAGACTGAATGGCGCCCTCACCTTCCATTGACTTGATCTTGCCGCGTCTTCGGCTCAAGTCATCCAGCAACTGGCCCAGGAATTCGCGGGGGGTGACCACCTGCAACTCCATCACTGGCTCCAAAAGAACAGAGCCTGCGTTGCTGAGCGCACTCTTCAGGGCCATGGACCCAGCAATTTTAAAGGCCATTTCGGATGAGTCCACAGCGTGGAACGTCCCATCCAGGAGTGTTACCTTCACGTCCAACACGGGGTAACCACCAATGATCCCAACCTGAAGAGCCTCTTTAGCTCCCTGCTGGATGGGTGAAATGAATTCCTTAGGGATGGAACCGCCAACAATTTTGTTTTCAAAAATGAAGCCGGTACCGTTCTCTCCCGGTGTAACTTCGAGAACACAGTGCCCATACTGGCCTCGGCCTCCGGTCTGCCGGACAAAGCGCCCCTCAGCTTTCGCCTTACGGGTAATGGCTTCACGGTATGCAACTTGAGGCTTGCCGGTGTTGGCCAATACACCGAACTCGCGCTTGATCCTGTCCACGAGGATTTCCAGGTGGAGTTCGCCCATGCCAGAGATGATGGTCTGGCCGGTCTCTGCGTCATACCGCACCCGGAAGGTGGGGTCTTCTTCAGCTAGTTTGATAAGAGCGTCGGTAAGCTTGTCTTGCTCAGCCTTGGTCTTGGGTTCAATGGCCATGGAGATAACGGGGTCCGCAAAGCGGATGGCCTCCAGCACAACAGGGTTGCGTTCATCACAGATTGTCTCGCCGGTGAACGTGCTCTTGAGTCCCACCGCCGCGCCAATCTCACCAACGCTGATGGACTGCATTTCCTCACGGTGCTGTGCATGCATGAGGACAATCCGGCCCAACCGCTCCCGAACGCCCTTGGTGGCGTTGTACACGCCAGTACCAGCGTGAGCGGTTCCTGAATACACACGGAAGTAGACCAGCCGACCCACGTATGGGTCAGTCATGATTTTAAAAGCCAAAGCTGAAAAAGGAGCATCCGGGTCCACTGGGCGCTCCACAGTCTCACCCGTCTGAGGATGCACGCCAGTGATGGCGGGAACGTCCAACGGAGAGGGCAGGTAGTCCAGGACAGCGTCTAGCATGAACTGGATGCCCTTGCTCTTCAATGCGGAACCGCAAAGCACAAGGACCAACTTATTGGCAACGGTAGCCCTTCGCATGCCAGCCTTAAGCTCCTCAATGGTGGGGGCTGTCCCCTCCAGGAACTTCTCCATGAGCTGATCGTCTTGCTCTGCGACCCGCTCAACCATCTGATCATGGTAGGTGGCAACCTGTGACTCTATGTCAGCAGGGATGGGTACCTCGGTGGGAGCGCTCATCGCGTCATCTTCAGAGAAGAGGTACGCGCGCATCTCTACCAAGTCCACCACGCCTTTGAAAGCGTCCTCCTGGCCAATGGGGAACTGAATGGGCACAGGATTGGCCTGAAGTCTGTTGCGAATTGAATCCACCGTACGGGCTAGGTCAGCACCGATACGGTCCATTTTGTTAACAAAACAGAGCCGGGGAACGTGGTAGCGGTCAGCTTGACGCCATACCGTTTCCGATTGTGGCTGGACACCGGCGACAGCGTCAAAAACCACCACGCCGCCATCCAGTACTCGGAGGCTGCGCTCAACCTCAGCAGTGAAGTCTACGTGGCCTGGGGTGTCAATTACGTTAACAAGGTAACCCTTCCACTCGACTCGGGTAGCCGCGGAAGTAATGGTGATGCCTCGTTCTCGCTCCTGCTCCATCCAGTCCATGACCGCTGTGCCTTCATGAACCTCGCCCACCTTGTGGGTACGTCCACTGAAGAAAAGCACACGTTCAGTTACCGTGGTCTTACCGGCATCAATATGGGCGATAAAGCCAATATTACGAATGCGCCGTAAGTCGACGGTAGCACCTGAAGCGGCTGCTGTAGTTCGTTGCATAGTGATTCTGTCCTACCAGCGATAGTGCGCGAAGGCCCGGTTGGCCTCCGCCATGCGATGTAAGTCTTCACGGCGCTTTACAGCCGTGCCTTGGCCTCGAGAGGCCTCCATCAATTCCTGGGCCAAACGGTCTTTCATAGGTCGGCCTGTTCGAGCCTTGGCTGCGGCAATGAGCCACCTTTGGGCCAGAGCCTCGCCACGATTGGTACTCACTTCAATAGGCACCTGATATGTAGCGCCGCCAACACGGCGAGACTTCACTTCCAGGTGAGGCACCACATTACGGAGGGCCTGCTGGAACACCTCAAGAGGGTCCCGGTGCGCCTCTTCACCCACCACCGCCAAGGCGTCATACACAATGCGCTGGGCAACTGTCTTCTTCCCGCGCTCCATGATGCGGTTGATGAAGCTGGAAAGCTCCAAACTGTTAAAGCGGGGGTCCGGCAACCGTACCCTGCGCTCTGCCCTTCTGCGTCTTGCCACGCTGCTACTCCCTAATACGTCCAATAAGAACCAATAGACTGCCCTCACGGGCGGCCTGAGGCCCATGCGTTACCTACGTGAGTGGATGGTTATCTACCGGAGGCTAGTGGGCGCTTGGTGCCGTACTTGCTCCGCCCCTGCATGCGACCGGACACGCCGGTTGCGTCGAGAGCGCCACGGATGATGTGGTAACGAACACCCGGCAAGTCCTTAACACGGCCGCCTCGGATCAGAACCACGGAGTGTTCTTGGAGGGTGTGACCCTCCCCGGGGATGTACGCAGTAACTTCCATACCGTTCGTCAGTCGGACCCTTGCTACCTTCCGGAGTGCCGAGTTCGGCTTCTTAGGAGTGACCGTCCGCACCTGAATGCAAACTCCCAGCCGCTGCGGACTACCTTCTCCCCGGTAGGTACGGTTCTTCAACGTGTTTCGGACATAGCGAAGAGCAGGGGCCTTGATCTTTTTGACCGGCCTCTGCCTACCATGCCGAACTAGCTGATTTACCGTGGGCACCCTACAACACCGTCCTTAACTTAGTTGCCTAGCCAAATGACCAGGCACAGACCATCCCATGCACTTCCGAAAAAGCGCGTCGAGTAATGCTAGCGTGGACGTGGCATAGTGTCAACCGGGCCGCAAGCCGCCAGCAGTAACGGTGTCAGTAAGTTATCACCACTACAGTGATGGACTTCGTAATCATTGCATCACGCATGATTGATCTCCTACCGTTGCCGGAACAAACAGGGTTCACTACCGTTTGCTAGCCTCAATTCAGCCGCCAGCTACCTGGAATCAGAATGTGCACCCCGTCACGCAGTAGCAGTACGCGTACACATGGGAATCAAGTTCCCAGTGCTATACTTCAGGCTCTTATGAAGATATACACCAAGGGCGGCGACAAAGGCGAAACGGGGCTCCTCTACGGCGGTCGAGTCTCCAAAGCCGACCCTCGCACAGAAGCGTACGGCACCGTGGATGAAGCCATCTCCGCTTTAGGGCTTGCCCGTGCGCTCTCCCAAGACCCTTACGTCAAAGAAAACACTCTTGACCTTCAGCGAGAACTCTTCCTGGTAGGCGCGGAGCTTGCGACGGACCCTACCGAGTACGCAACACTTCAGAAGCATTTCAACGTGGTGACGCCAGAGATGACGCAGCGTTGGGAGAAGGCCATTGATGAGATGACGGCCCAGGTTGAGTTGCCCGCCGCTTTCATCATTCCGGGGGCGTCTGCTGCATCCGGAGCCATGGACATTGCGCGCACCATTCTCCGCAGGGCTGAACGGCGCGTGGTGGAGCTTCATCAAAAGGGCCTATTGGTCAATGAAGAAGTTCTGCGCTACATCAACCGAGTGGCTGACCTGGCCTTCATGTTCGCTCGCTATGAAGACCGCAGCTTGCCAGTGGAGCGGCTTACAGGTCAGCACCGGAAGCAGTAACGCATCATCAATAACCCGTCCTCTCCCGCTCATGCCCCCTGCCCACCCTCCAGCGTGTAGAATGAATCCATGACTGACATCGTCGTCGTGGACTACGGCGCGGGCAACCTCCGCAGCGTCCAAAAAGCCTTCGAACAACTCGGCTACAACGCCACCGTCACGGAAGACCCCGCCGCCGTTGCGCAAGCACCTGCCATCGTATTTCCAGGCCAGGGGGCATCGCCACCTGCTATGGAAGCCTTAAACAAAGCGGGGCTCACGGAGGCCATCCATACATCGATAGCAGCGGGCACCCCATTCTTTGGAGTGTGCTTGGGCCTTCAGTTGCTCATGGACGTATCGGAGGAGGGGCCAGTTGACTGCCTGAGCGTGCTGCCCGGCGTTACAAAGAAACTCCCGGAGGGGCTCAAGGTGCCGCACATGGGGTGGAACAACGTTCGCTTACGGACAGAGCACCCCGTATTCCACGACGTGCCTCAGGACAGCTACTTCTACTTTGTGCACAGCTACTACGCCGAGCCAACTGACGACGCGACTGTCCTTGGCACCACTGACTACGGCGTGACCTTCTGCTCAGTGGCAGCCCGCGGAAACCTGGTGGCCACTCAGTTCCACCCAGAGAAGAGCGGCCCCATTGGCCTGAAGCTCTACGACAATTTCATGCGGTACGTGGTCTTGCAACAGACCGTGCCGGAGGCCTAACAAACCATGGACGTGATACCGGCCATAGACCTCAGAGGCGGCAAGGTGGTCCGCCTCCGTCAGGGTGACTACAATCAGCAGACCACCTATTCAGATGACCCCATAGCCGTGGCGCGAGGCTTCGCGGAGGCGGGCGCGCCGTGGGTGCATATCGTTGACCTGGACGGCGCTGCGGCGGGCATTACGCCCCACCTTGAGGTGTGTCGCCGCATCGCGGAAGCCATACAAACGCCCCTTGAGTTCGGCGGTGGCCTACGCAGCTTGGAAGCCATTGACGCCATACTTGATATAGGCGTGGGCCGTGTGGTGCTTGGTACCGCTGCCATTGAAGACTCGTTGTTGGTGCAAGCGGCCATCGCCAAGCATGGAACGTCCCGCATAGTGGTGGGCGTGGATGCGCGTGACGGCATGGTGGCCACCCGTGGCTGGATAGAGCAATCGTCCGTCAGGGTCGAGGACCTTTTAGAGCAGATGGCAACGCTGGGCGTACGGCGGTTCGTCTACACGGACATCGCCAGAGACGGCATGCTGACAGAACCCAACTTTGATGCCGTGGCCTCAGTGGTCATGGCCGCCACGGAGCTTGGCTCCACAGTGATAGCTTCGGGCGGTGTGAGCAACGTAGCTCACCTTGCGCGTCTGGCTGACATCGGCGCGGAGGGCACCATCGTCGGCAGCGCCATATACACCGGCGCATTGGACCTGGCTGAAGCGCTCCGCACAGTGGGAGGATGATATGAAGGTCTCACGAGAGCATGGCGTCACCAAAGAAGAGGCCAAGGGCAAGCTGGACGGCTTTCTGGACGAGATGCTCAAGGCCTACGGCAGTCACGTGCCAGAGCATAGTCACGAGTGGGTTGGCGATACCATGAAATTTTCAGGGAAGGCCAAAGGGCTCAGCGTTTCCGGCACCGTACAGGTGACCGACACCACAGTGCTCATTAACGTTGGCCTGCCCCTAATGGCACGTATGTTTGAAGGTGCCGCGCGCAGTCGGGCGGAAGAGGCCCTCGACACTCTCTTTGGAGCGCAGAGCTAGTCATGGCTGTCCGCAACCCTATGGTTAGGCAGCTATGACAGCGGCACCACGCAGGCTGGTCTTATTGATCGCGGCGGTGACGATATCTGCCACCCTACTAGCGGCGTGCGACATCATTGGGGTCAATCCCAGTGGCAGCCCGCAGCCAACTGCAACTCCCACCTCTAACGCCTCTCCAACTGAGACTCCGCTCCCAACGCCTGGCCCTACAGCTACGCCAACCGCGTCACCCACGCCGGGGCCCACATCGACACCAGTGCCAACGAGGACTCCTACGGCTGAGGGTGAGGCTATAAGCAACCTCCATCCTCATCAGCCTCCTGGGTGGGCAGCTCCCCTTATCATCAGTGGTCGTCCAGGCCAGTCCGATTCCACCGCTATATCGTTACCCAACCCGGTCTACATAAGCTGGGCAATCACCAACGACGGCCCACAGTCCTCCAGTGAGTCTTACTCCGTTGACCTTTACGTGGACGGTGTTATGGCCGAACGGTGGCAAGGTTCACAATTTGAACCGCAAAGCTACCGCTTCATTGGTGACTGGAACGACCTGACCAACCAGCTCAAGCTCACCCCAGGCATCCACACATTTACGCTTGTTGTTGATTCTCTCAATCGAGTGCCTGAAACCAACGAGGCCGACAACACCTTCACGGTGGATGTGAACGTAGGCGGAGACAACCCCGCGCAATCGACAGTCACACGTCTACCTGACCCTGCACTGTTCACACCGGAAGGATGGGAGGCCCCTCTTGTGCTTACGTCCTACGGTGACCGGACCATGAACGGCCCTCTGTCGGTGGACGTAGCAACCCATGTCCAATACGCCTTCAAGAACCAGGGGTTGTCGTCCGTCTTACGCAGCATCCCTCTCCACATCTACGTGGATGGAGTCCTGGTGCGGGAGGACAAATGGCAGTGGGCCCTGACTGATCAAGCCACAACTGCACCGTGGGCAGGGCTGTTGGACACCCTGAGCCTAAAGCCAGGCCCGCATGACCTACGGCTGGTGGTGGACCCTGGCAATGTGGTTCAAGAGTTAGATGAGACCAACAACACGTACCAGGCTTCGTTCACGTGGGGCACCGGCCCTGTGGACTCCGCCCCAGCCCTGCCTCCCATCACCACGGCCTCACCCCCTGAACCCTTGAACGCGCCTAACCTGATCCCCGGATGGCACTTTGCCTGGGATGGCCCAATCATCATCTCTGCCGCGGAGGGCACCTTCACCAACGGCTCTCCAGTGGTGGGGCAACAGCAATGGATAGACGTGGTGGTGCAGAACCAGAGCGTTCATGACGCAAGCGCCTTCTCCGCAGACCTCTACCTGGACGGCGTAAAGGTGCGTAACTTCCGCTTTGATAGCGGACTGGGAGGGGGAAGCGTGGGCTGGCATGAAGACTGGGGCAACCTGCTAAGCAGCGTTCAGCCCTCCGCCGGCACGCACACGTTACGGCTAGTCATAGACCCTCAAAACGAGGTGGCCGAGAGCAACGAGGCCGACAACGTCTACGAGACGACCGTGGAATGGTTCACTGTCGCGCCTGACGCACTGCCACCCATCGTGTACACCAACGCTAAGCTCAGCGATATGTTGGCAGGACTGCCCGCGCTGCTGGACGACAGGAGCGTGGTGGTCAACGACACAGGCGCCAACAGGATTCCGGACGTCCTCAGTGCTGCGGACGCAGGCTATTACCTTCTCACGGGAGGAAGCTTATTGGACGAGCGACTCAGCGTGTTCCTGCTCTCCCGTGCAGACTACGTACGCTGGGTTGATGATTCCTATGCGGAGAAGTTCGCCACCAACCCTGAATCGGAGTATCCGGCACTATTGGCTAGTCGTGAGAAGCTCAAGACCAGCAACCCTGCATTCAAAGCGCGTTACCTGGACGGGGCTGCTGTGGTGGTGGACGCGGAGCGTCCATTCGCAGAAGTGTTGAACACGCTGGCACATGAACTGGGTCACGCACGCCAGGACATCGTGAACCCAGCGCAGACTGAAGCGCAGACCACGTATTACCTCCAAGCTCTCCATGAGGCCCAGGCGCAGCAGTTTGAGCGAGCCTACTGGCTGGCGGTGGAGCGCTTCACTGGACAAACGCTGCTCGCCTACCCTGACCACAGGGGCTTCACAGACCTCGTTGGCTTCCGGTTCGACATCTGGAAGGGCAACGTCAACGCTGATGAACACTATCTGGGCTACCTGTTAGCTTGGACTGCCGTCTTGGCAGACGTAGCGTTGCAAGACCTCGGCCAACAACTTGTGAATGACGGGAAACTGGATGCAGACGCCGCCCTCCGCGTGTATGACCATCTGGTGTCCCTGGAGCCGTCCACTGTTGAGGAGTACGTGACCGTTCGCGTGGCGCTTTTCGACCAAACCGTGCCCACGATGCGCACTCTTGCCAAAGGCCGCCTGACTTCCAACCTTGACCCTGACCAAGAGGGCTCACCGGATCTACGCACCCCTGCCTTGCTAATGCCTTAGTCGTCCCTAGCCGCTGGTTGACGACCTCCGCACCCCTGCCTACACTTGCGCCACTGGTTAACTACGTCACGTATCCCATTTAAGAGGCACGCCATGTCCATGCACTATGAAGAGATACAGAAACCCAAAGAGCACCGGCTTCCTCCGAACCTGACCGACTTCACTGGGCAAGCAGACTCATTCAAATGGGAAGACATTGAGAAGGAGCTGGACTGGCTCCCCGGCGGCGGCCTGAATATTGCCCATGAAGCCATTGATCGCCACTGCAACAACGGTCTTGGCACTAAGGCCGCCATGCTCTGGGAGGGCAAGGACGGCAAGAAGGAGACCCACACCTACGACGACATGCGGCGGCAGTCCAACAAGTTTGCCAACGTCCTCAACGGCCTGGGCCTTGAGAAGGGAGACCGCGTCTTCACCTTCATGGAGCGCGTGCCGGAACACTTTTTCGCCGTCTTCGGAACCCTCAAATTCGGCTGCATCATTGGCCCTCTCTTCTCGGCCTTCGGCCCTGACCCGGTCAGGGACCGCCTCGAAAACAGCGGTGCCAAGGTACTGGTCACGCAACCGGAACTGCGCGCACGTATCGCCCACATTCTGCCGCAGTTGCCTGAACTCAAGCACATCATTGTCCTCAACAAGGACGGCAGGTCGTCTGAGCCCCACGTAGACGGCGACCTCGACTACGACGAACTGATGTCGAAGGCGTCTGATGACTTCGGCCCCATCACCACGACACGTGACGACTACTCCATCATGCACTACACCTCTGGCACCACGGGCAAGCCCAAGGGCGCGGTGCACCGCCACAACTCCGTCATCCAGCAATACGCCACCGGCAAGTGGGCCTTGGACCTCCACCAGGACGACATCTACTGGTGCACAGCGGACCCCGGCTGGGTAACCGGCACCTCTTACGGCATGATTGCGCCGTGGACCAACGGCGTGACCCAGCTCATCTATGAAGGCGGCTTCCGGCCCAGCAAATGGTATGACCTTATCCAGCAGTACAAGGTGACGGTGTGGTACAGCGCGCCCACGGCCATCCGCATGCTCATGAAGGCGGGTGATGAGGTGCCCAAGCAATATGACCTCTCCACCGTGCGTTTCATGGCATCTGTAGGTGAGCCGCTGAACCCGGAGGCGGTGGTCTGGGGCAAGAATGTCCTGAACCTAGCTATCCATGACAACTGGTGGCAGACAGAGACAGGGGCCATTCTGGTGGCCAATTACGCTGCCATGCCCATCCGCCCCGGCTCCATGGGCAAGCCCATCCCCGGCGTTACCGTGGCTGCCATTGACGACCAGGGCAACGTGATGCCCCCCGGTGAGGAGGGAGACCTGGCGGTGAAGCCTGGCTGGCCCTCCATGTTCCAGATGTACTGGCAAGACGAGGAACGCTACAACTCACGCTTCATCAACGGCTGGTACATCACCGGCGACCGCGCCCGCCAGGATGAAGACGGCTATTTCTGGTTCATAGGCCGCTCTGATGATGTCATCAACACGGCTGGCCACTTGGTAGGCCCCTTTGAGGTGGAGAGCGCCCTTATAGAGCACCCCGCCGTCGCTGAAGCGGGCGTCATTGGCAAGCCTGACCCGCTGGCCATGGAGGTGGTGAAAGCCTTCGTGTCGCTGAAAGAGGGCTACGAGCCCAGCGAAGAGTTGCGTCGGGAAATCATGCGCTTCGTACGTACCAAGCTGGCGGCGGCAGTCGCGCCCCGCGAGATTGACTTCATAGACTCGTTGCCCAAGACCCGCAGCGGCAAGATCATGCGCCGTCTGCTCAAGGCGCGGGAGCTTGGCCTGCCAGAGGGTGATACCTCCACGTTGGAGGAGGACTAGCGCGCTTCGTCATTGCGAGTGAACGCATAAGACTCTCCCCTGTCGTGGTATTCTCCCATCTGACCATTCACCTCAAGGAGCCACATAACCACCATGGCTGATAAGACCAACGTCCTCGTCATCTACCAATTCCCAGAAGAGGCTATTGAACGCATACGGAGCGTAGCGCCGGACCGCCTTAACGTGGTGTCCGCCAACGCTGAGTTTTACGATGAAATCATGGCTGACTGGGACGAGAACCTGACCAAGCGCTTTATCCGAAAGACGCCGGAGAAGCCAAAGCTGTCACCTGAGGAGAAGGAGAAGCTTTTGGCGGAAGCGGATGCCGTCTTCATGAGCTTCCCGTTCCCCAAGACCGTGCCTCAACGTGGCAAGAACTTACGCTGGATACACTTCCCATTTGCCGGTGTCTCCAATCTCCAAAACACTCCTTGCTGGGGCATCCCCATCACCGTCACCAGCTCTAGGGGTTACACCAACGCCCTGCCCATAGCCGAGACGGTCATCGCAGCGGCCTTCGCCTTCGCCAAGCGGCTGGACATCAACATGCAGCGGCAGATTTCAGGTGAGATGGCCAACCCGCGGCTACTCCCCACGCCCCAGATGCGCGTCATCAAGGGCAAGACCATGGGCATCGTCGGCATGGGTGGTATCGGCAGAGAGGTGGCCCAATTGGCCAAGGGCGTGGGCATGCGGGTGGTGGCCACTCGACGATCTACCATGCAGCGCGCCATCAACGTGGACGGCGTAGATGAAGTGTTCCCCGCATCTCAGCTTCACCAGATGCTGGCGGAGTGCGACTTCGTGGCGGTGTGCGCCATGTGGACAGACGAGACCGAAAACCTCATTGACGCAGAGGCCATCGCCGCCATGAAGGATGAGGCCTACCTCATCAACATAGCCCGCGCCGAGATTGTGAACGAGGCCGCCATGCTTGCAGCGTTACACTCCGGCAAGCTGAGTGGCGCATTCGTGGATGTGTGGGCCAATGAGTTCCAGGAGCCACCGCACGCTGAGTTGCTGTCTGCGCCAAACCTCACGTTCATGCCCCACACATCGGGCCGCGGTGACGTAAGCCACGCCTTTGCTCTTGATGTCTTCTGCGACAACCTCCGCCGTTTCATTGACGGTGAGCCGCTGGAGAACGTGGTGGACTGGGAGCGCGGCTACTAGGCGTTGATTGACGACGTAGGCACAGATGGCCTGGTGCGCGTCCAAGTTAAGCAAACATTACGTGAAAGAGGCGGGGCGCAGGCCCCGCCTCTTTTTTCTCGTTCAACGTCGCGGAACCTATCCTAGCTGTGCGGTAAACTTGCGGAGCACGGCGTAAAAGTCGTCAGGCCGCGTCAGTGATAGGTTGCCCTTGGTGTTGGGGTACACCGCCAGCCATGAGCCCTCAATGTTGGCGTGGGCCGTCTTGGAGTGCGCCAGTGGGTGTACCTCCGCCCGTTCGTCGTCCGTGTCGCCCCTAACAATCAGCGTCGGCACAGAGACGGACTTGCATGCATCGGTCAGGTCGTAGTACGCCTTGAAGTCGTCGCCGTTACGCAGGTTGCCATAGAACCGAGCCACGTCCTTCCAGTCGTCACCGTGGTCTCGTTGGAGCATCGCAGCCTGGGGTGGAGCGGCCTCCGGCCCAAACGTCTTGCTCAGCCTGGCGTCAGCCTCAGGGCTGTTGGTGAGAATAGCCCAGTCCAGTACCACCGACATCAGCCTGTCAGGATGGTCGATAGCAGTCCGCAGGGCCACGCGGGAGCCCATGGCGCCTCCGTAGAGGTGTGCTTTCGCAATCCCCAGGGCGTCCATCAGGCCAATCACGTCGTCCACCCAACCGGAGACTGGCATATCAGCTACGTGCTGACTACCGCCCAAGCCTCGCAGGTCAGGGATGATAACGCGGAAGTCTTTGGAGAGTTCAGGGATGTGGACGGCCATGTCTTTTGCAGTCCCGGCAATGGAGCCGTGCAGCATGATGAGCGGTTGGCCGGTACCGCCCTCCTCGTAAAAGTATTCAAAGCCGTTAACGTTGGCGGTGGGCATGTTGCCGCTCCTTACGCTGAATTATGGCGGAGCATAGGCATACTGGGTTGCGCCGTCAACCACGTTCGCATCTGTACTGAAGCCGCACCTCTGCGGTAGGATGCCGCACGTTAACAACTTCGTTTCCTGTTGGTGGCCACGTAAGCGCCGCTAGCGGGGTTTCTGATTGGGGTGACCCATAGCTGGAAGTACCGCGGTCCCCAAGCCCGGGATGAACTGGGCCTTCTTTGGTTGGCGGATAGTCTTGGCGCTGGCGCTGATGCGCTTTATAGGCTCCGGCATCGGCATTTACGGCCGGGGCGTCCTGCTCATACCCATGGAGCAGGACCTCAACGTGGGCCGCGACATGATTTCTCTGGTGTTT
>CAVOAJ010000008.1:0-23205 GCA_963693605.1 Dehalococcoidia bacterium
GGCCGAGTCTTTGGGTCTCTCTATACTGGTCCACGGCCAGCGCCCCACCTTTAGTGATCGTTTTGTTGGGCCTGGGCTTTTGGAAAACGCCATTGGGTTCCCCATCGAGAACGCACTGGCCATAGCATCTGTCATTACAGGGAAGGTGCTGGAGGACTGCCCAAATCTCCGTATGTGCTTTAGCCACGGCGGCGGCGTTTTCGCTCAGCTCCTGGCCCGGATGGAGAACGCGTGGAACAAGATGAAGCCCATGAAGGACCACCTCCCCAAGCCGCCTTCCGAGTACGCCAAGATGATGTACTACGACGACATTTTCTTTAACATGACTGCCTTGCGATTCCTGATTGACACTGTGGGCATCAGCCAGGTGGTGGTGGGGTCAGACTACCCCTTCATGTTCAGGGACCCCAAGCCTCAAGAGGAGTTCGACGCTCTGAACTTAACGACGGAAGAGCGCGAAGCAATTAGTTCAGCCAACTGCCTGCGTTTTCTTGGAATCGCTACGTAGGGGCTGCGGAGTAGCGGTTTCCTGTCCTTACAGAGCCTTTAACCTGTCGGTGACAGTACCCGCACTACCTTGACGCTAGTAACCAGTATGTGATAATCGTAACAATCGGTTTAGAGAGTACAAGTCACCGTGGGCCTTTCTCCATCGACGGGCCGCAAAGTGCAGCGCAATATGACACACCGTAAATTTCTCCGCTGGCCTGTGATGGTCGGCCTCTTGCTCCTCTTGGTGGCTGTACTTTCAGCCTGCACCAACCCACAGACAACTTTCTCTCCCAAATCCGATACCGCCCAGAGCATCCAGACCATATACCTTCTGGTCATTGTCATGGCTTCTATAGTCATGGTCGGCGTCTTTGGCGTCCTGGGTTTCGCGCTTTTCCGCTTCCGGGACCGCCCTGGCAGGGTGGCCTCCCAGACGCACGGAAACACTAAGTTGGAAATCATTTGGACGCTGCTCCCAATAGCAATTCTGGTTATTGTTGGAGCACCTGCCCTCATCGCGGTGGCCGGAAGTGCGAAGGCGCCTGATGAGGACGCGCTCCACATTAACGTTGTAGGCCATCAGTGGTGGTTTGAGGTGCAGTACCCGGGGATGGGGCCGGAAGACCCCAATAATCCCGGTGAACGCCTCCCGCTTATCACTGCCAATGAGGTCCATCTTCCTGTAGGTAAACAAATCTACGTGACACTGGAGTCCGTGGATGTGATACACAGCTTTTGGATACCACAGCTCATTGGCAAGACGGACATGATTCCCGGCACGGTAAATGAGCTACAGACCTTCACACCCCAGGAAGTGGGCGTGTTTTACGGACAGTGCGCTGAATTCTGTGGCACAGCCCATGCACAGATGCGGTTCCGGGCGGTGGTGGAGTCTCTGGGAGACTTCAATGAATGGGCCGTGGCCCTTCAGACTCCGCCCGCAGACCCTGTCAGTGAATTGGCCGCTGCGGGACAGACGCTCTTCCTAGCCAAGGGGTGTGTGGCCTGCCACACCATCTACGGCATGCCGGGGGCCGCTGGCAAGGTGGGGCCAGACCTGACTCTGCTGGGTGACCGGAGGACGATAGGCGCTGGGATTGTGGACAACACAGATGAGGCCCTTCAAAAGTGGATTAGTAACCCACAAGAGCTAAAGCCTGGAACATTGCACATGCCCAGTTTTGGCCTACTCTCTAATGAGAACCCACAGCATATGTCAGACGCCGAGATAAGGGCGGTCAGCGCATTCTTGCGGGGAATGGCTCTGGAGTAGATTAAAAGACACCCTCTTCCCGCTGCGGATAGCCTCAGATAAGCTAGGCAGCGGAAGCAAGCGCAGCGGCGCTAAAGGGCACAGGACTTTGTAATGGCAGCGTACGCAGGATTTCTAAAACGTCCCGTATCTCCAACCGGCGTGTGGAGCTGGCTAACCACGGTTGACCACAAGCGGATTGGACTACTGTACGGCGTGACTGCGCTGATCATGTTTTTCATCGCTGGGATCGAGGCCGTCATCATGCGGCTCCAACTCTCCAGTTCAGAGCAAACGCTGGTGAGCCCTGAGATTTACAACCAGCTGTTCACCATGCACGGCACCACCATGGTCTTCATGGTCATCATGCCCATGGGCGCAGCCTTCTTCAATTACCTGATACCGCTGATGATTGGCGCGAGAGACGTGGCGTTCCCTCGTCTCAACGCCTTCAGTTTCTGGATGTTCCTTTTCGGCACGCTCCTAATGCACGCAAGCTTTCTGACCATGTCTGCACCTGCGATGGGCTGGTTTGCCTATGCACCATTAACAAGCCTTGAGTTCTCTCCAGCCAGCGGCGTTGACTATTGGGTGCTGGGTCTGCAGGTACTAGGTATAGCGTCCATGGCGGCGGCCTTCAATTTCGTGGTCACCATTATCAATTTACGAGCGCCTGGACTAACGCTCATGCGCATGCCTGTGTTCGTCTGGATGACGCTCATCATCTCTTTCCTGTTAATATTTGCCTTTCCCGTCATCACCATTGCGCTGACGTTACTTCAGTTTGACCGGTGGGTGGGCACCCATTTCTACAACGCAGCAGCCGGCGCCGACCCGTTATTGTGGCAGCACCTCTTTTGGGTGTTTGGTCACCCTGAGGTATACATCCTGATCCTTCCTGCCATGGGGATTGTTTCAGACATTTTGCCTACGTTCACACGCAAGCCATTATTCGGGTACCCGGCAGTAGTGTTCGCCGGCGTGTCCATCGCCTTCATGGGATTTGGTGTATGGAGTCACCATATGTTCACCACAGGGATGGGAGCATGGGCGAACGGTGTATTTAGCTTTGCGACTATGCTCATTGCCATTCCCACCGGCATCAAGGTATTCAACTGGCTTGGAACGCTCTGGGGTGGGGCAATTCAGTTCAAGACGCCGCTGCTCTTCTCTATTGGGTTCATCAGCATGTTCACACTGGGTGGGTTGAGCGGCGTCATGCATGCGGTTGTCCCTGTGGACACGCAGCAGCAGGACACATACTTCATTGTGGCCCATTTCCACTACGTCCTGTTTGGTGGCAGCCTGTTTGGCCTAATGGCTGGCATTTACTACTGGTTTCCTAAGATGAGCGGACGAATGCTCAACGAGGGTATTGGGAAGTTGAATTTCTGGCTGATGTTCATTGGTTTCAACATGACGTTCTTCCCCATGCACATTGTGGGCGCTTTGGGAATGCCGCGCCGTATCTACACCTACGGGGCTGACCAGGGCTGGGACAGTATCAACATGTTCATGACCATCGGGTCCCTCGTCATTGTGGCGTCATTTCTGGCGTTCATGGTGAATGTTATTCGCTCTCTCCAAAGTGGCGAACGAGCAGGTGACAATCCCTGGGGGGCGGCAACCATTGAGTGGAGCATCAGCTCTCCGCCACCCCACTACAATTTCCTTGAGATACCTACCGTTACTAGCCGCTACCCTCTCTGGGAGGAGGGCCACTCCAAGGGAGCAGCACAGATCCATGGCCATGATGATGATGACGGCCATGCTGTCCACATGCCGGATCCGTCCTACTGGCCCTTGGTCTTATCTGCGGGCATCGCCATGCTTGCCGGCGGATTGCTTATATGGAAATGGCATCAAATTTTGGGGTTCACCGTGATTTCAACATTTGGGCTTCTGGCCCTTTACGCAACGTATCGCTGGGCATTTGAGCCCGTTAATGAACCCAACCATGAGGAGCCACACCAGTAAGGGGTGGGTAATCGTCAGCGTGAGGAGTAAGGCTTGGCACACGTACAATCCATAGAGGAGCAGACCAGCACCGGCTTAAACAACCGGAAGCTACTCATGTGGGCCTTTCTAGGCTCCGACTGTATGTTCTTTGGCGCGCTTATCTCCACATTCCTCGTGTACCGCGGCCGAAGCGGTTCCAGCATCCTGGAATTCCACGAATCCCATGACGCGATCAAGGACGCCATTGGCATCTCCGCAGGAGGGGTGAGCCTCATCCTTATTCTGCTAGGGATTGTTGCCTTTGCATTTACACTCATGGCTGTTCGGCGGGGTATTGTAAAGCGAATCATACCCGCAGTGTTGGTACTGTTTGCCATCGTGGTTATCTTCCAGAGCATCTGGATTGCGGGCCATCAGCCTGAGTTCACGGCCCATGAGTGCACAGAGATGGGCGGACTGGTCCTCCCTGGTGGTGAGTCCTGCGAGGTCACCCTTGCTGAGAATCTCCTGGATATTCCCCTTACGTCCCTCAGCACGTTCGTGCTTCTCATGAGCAGCCTGTCCATGGTCATGGCCTTGTCCGCTTTGGAGCGTAACAATCTTCCCAGCTTCCGGACTTGGCTGACTGCCACGTGTATCCTAGGTGTAGTATTCCTGGGGTTTCAGGTATTTGAATTCAATGCCTTCCTACAGGAGGGCCTTACTCCCCGGGAAAATTTGTTTGGGAGTACCTTCTACGTCCTCACGGGACTCCATGGTGCCCACGTTACCTTAGGGGTACTCTGGTTATCTTCGCTCGTGGTTGCCTCGTTCAAGGGTAAAGTCACACAAAAGAGCGTTTTGGACGTGGAGATTGCCGGTCTGTATTGGCACTTTGTGGACATTGTTTGGATAGTTATCTTTAGCGTCATCTACCTGATTGGCGCCTACGGAATAGGGTAAGGGCAGAAACACATGGCATCATCAAACATCCATGAGAAGACACACCCAGGACCCCGACAGTACATAACGATAGCCGTGATACTGGTACTCATGACGGCCATTGAGGTTGGCGTATTCTATTTGACCATCACCCCGGCCGCTATGACGGGTATCGTCCTCCTCTTGGCTTTGGGCAAGTTCTCCCTAGTGGTGGGCTATTACATGCAACTCCGCTTTGACGATCGTAGGTTTCTGTATCTGTTCACTGTTGGTTTTGTCCTAGCCTTGGCCATCATGATTGCCTTGATGGCCCTCTTTGGCAGCCTCACTCGCTAAGTGAATCAAGTCGGGACTGGTGGTGGGGTGGTGGATGATTCTTATACATGTGGGGACTGAGCACGCGGTTGCACCTCTTTGGGCAGATTGGACCGCTGACCCTAGTGCGATCATTGGCATTACCCTTGGAACGTTCCTATACACGCGTGGACTCCTAGCCAGTAGCGGAAGCCGAAGGCGGCTCCACCCGTGGTGGCGCCCCGCACTCTTTTACACCGCCATGGCCATCGTGGCCCTGGCGCTTCTCAGTCCCTTGGACACCCTCTCAGATGAATTGTTTGCCATTCACATGGTGCAGCACCTGTTGCTCATCCTGGCGGTGCCGCCCCTCATCCTGCTGAGCGCGCCCATGATCCCAATGTTGCGGGGCGTTCCACGAAGGCTACGCAAGCTGATTGTGGCGCCCATCGCCCAAGACCCGTCGGTCCGCTGGCTGCTACGCACCGCTACATTGCCCATAGTGGCGTGGCTGGTCTACGCCGCCTCTTTCTTTGGGTGGCACACCCCAGGGCTCTACGATGCGGCTCTGCGGAACGAGGCTGTTCACATCCTTGAGCACATAATGTTCAGCGCCACGGCATTCCTCTTTTGGTGGAACATCATTGACCCCATCCCAATGAAGGGAAACCTGCCGTACCTGGGCAGGGTGCCCTATGTCTTCATAACGTCTGTTCCCAATTTTATTTTGGGAGCGTTCCTTGTCTATGCGACGTCACCGTGGTACGAATTTTACCAGTCCCAAGCGTTGCGCTTCAGCCTATCGCCCATTGACGACCAACAGCTGGGAGGCCTCATCATGTGGGTGCCGGGAGCGTTTGTCCTCCTCTTCACACTGATAGGCGTGCTGGCGGTCATGGTGGTGAAGGAAGAGCGGCAACAACGTGAACTTGAGGTTTCGACAACTGCGCAGTCATAAGTAGGGGCGCACCGTTGTGCGCCCCTACTACATTGATATCCCACGTACGTTCAAGCCATGCCTCTACGAAGCTATCTTCGGCATAACCTCATCCGCCAGACGATCCACTTGTTCCAGCATCTCATCAAGCGAAGAGTCGGCAAAAGAGATGGCCATATGCTCCACGCCTACATCCTCGTACTGTTTCAGGACGTTCACTATCTGCGCGGTTGAGCCCCACAGCGAGGTACGTCCCTCACCAGAGGTAGCGTCAAAGTACACAGGTGAACGCATAGATATCCACGGTGGCGTCGCCCGACCGTTGCGGTCTGACAATTCCTTTACGTAGGCCATTGCCTCCCGAAGGTCATCCGGCGCAAGAACATTGGGGTGCCAGCCGTCTCCCAATTCCACTGCGCGGCGCACGGCCCTGCGGCTGCGGCCGCCTACTAAGATGGGCGGGTGAGGTTCGCTCAAGGTGCGGGGAGAGAAGACCACGTCTTTTGCCGTATAGAACTCACCCTGGAAGTCAGGACGCGGATTGGTCCACAGCTCTCTGATAAGCCGCAACGACTCGTCGGAGACATCGCCGCGACGTGCAAACTCAGCGTTGAGGGTTGCAAATTCACCCTCCATCCACCCAGCGGCTGCGCCAAAGAGCACACGGCCCCCGCTCAGGGCATCCGCTGAGGCCACAGACTTGGCCACATGCACGGGATGGCGGTACGGGAGGATGATGACGCTGGTACCCAGCTGCACCCTACTGGTAACGCCCGCCAGGAAGCTGAGGGTTGCCAATGGGTCCAGCATCCCCTCCTTGTACACGATCTGCAAGTCAGTCGGGACGATAACGTGGTCCGTCACCCACAGTGAATCGAAACCCAGCGCTTCAACGCGCTCGGCAAACTCCCGCATACGGTCCGGCTCCATGGCTCCACCGTAATGTGGCAGACAAATTCCTACTTTCATACATTCCCTCCAGAAGTTAGCTCCTCCGTCGAAGGTTTCCTCACTATGGGCGGCTTTGCCCAAAAGATGGTGATGGCCGCAAAAAACCATGTGAACATGACCACAATAAACGATAGCCTGTACGAATCTGTAAGGTCAAAAAGCGAGGCGACCATGAAGGGACTTATGGCGTGAGAGGCTGTCATGAAGGGCCGCATAGTCCCATTGACCGCGCCCAAGTGCTGCCGACCAAAGTAGTTGGCTACGATAAGAGGCTGAAGAATGAAGTAGCCCCCTATGGCTATACCGTGGGTGATGGTGAACGCGAAAAGCATTCCCATATTCTGAATGAACATGCCCAGAACAATGGTGACTGAGGCCAAGAAAAGCTCCAAGGCCAGTAGATAACGAACGGGAGAGCGCCCCGCCATGGTCCCCCAGATTAGCCGGGTGCCCACGGTGAATACGCCATACATGGTGATGGCCAGAGAGCCCACCGCGGCGGTGAATCCTAGGCCTTGGAAATAGGGTATCCAGTTGGATTGGAACCCCATCAGCCCAATGCCTGACAGGGTAAAGGCAAGAGTGATAAGCCAGAAGGACCGTGTCCTTACGGCCTCTGACCTTGTGAAGCTCCGGTCTTCCGCTACCACCAGCCGCCGTTCCCCGTTTGCCTTCATGGGCGGTGCCTCAGCCCCGTCAGGGAGCAGTCCCATGTCCTCAGGTCTGGTCCTCACAAGAAGCGCGCCGGGCAGCACCAGTATCAGGGCGGTGATGCCAACGACAAGCCAGGCGTCCCGCCAGCCAGCCAAGTCAATAAGCCACTGAATGGTGAGTGGAAAGAGCAAGGAACCGAATCCCGCACCCGTGGCCGCCACGCCAAGTGCAATACCTCTCCGGCGTATGAACCACTTGGGCAATACCGCTTGCACAAAAAAAGGCCCAAGGCCAATATTGGCCACCGCGCCAACTACTCCAAACAACAGGTAAAACTGCCACAGCTCTGTTACAAACCGTAGACCTACAAGTGACCCGCCCATGGCAAAAGCGCCGGACACCATGATGGCGCGCGGTCCCCAGGAGGTATCAAAAAGTGGGCCAACGAAAGGGGCAGTGAGGCCAGTAAGGAGTGACCGGATGGTGAGGGCCATGAAGAAGGCGGTCCTGGACCAGCCAAGATCCGTCTCCATGGGTACAACAAAAACGCTCACGCCCCATACGCCAACGCCAGTAGCGAACGCTCCGCTGATCATGGCGGTAAGCACCATGACCCAGCCGTAGAAAATACGGCGCGGCTGCTGTATGGCGTTAGGCTCTCTCACGGCACTCAATGATAGTACTGAACAACGCGGTAAACACGCTCCCTAGCGTTCTCCAATCTCTATGTCGTTAAGCACAATGTAGCCAAAGGGACTTACCTGCAACCCGCTCACGTACGGCTTGACCAACAGATACTGCACATCATGAACAAGCGGAATAGCCGCAGCGTCATCCACCAGCAACTGCTCAACCTGCCAATAGAGCCCCTGGCGCGTGGGCCAGTCTTGCTCCACCCTGGCCTGTTCCAGTAGCCGGTCCACATCAGCGTTCTCATACCCGCCTGGGTTATTGGTGAGGTTTCCTGAGTGGAAAAGGATGTCTAGGAAATTCTCTGGGTCCGGGTAGTCCGCTACCCAACCGGAATCATAGAGGTTGTCCAGTTCCTCGGAGAGCCGATAGAAGTATGTGGCGGGGTCAAGCTGGCGCACAGAGACCGCCACGCCAAGGTCATTGGCCCAACCGTCCAAAATGAAGGCTAGGTCACCTGACAGCCCCCCTAGGCCCGCCGTGGTGAGCACAATCTCCGGCAGCGCATCCACACTGCCATAGGAGGACTGCTCAATCAGACGCAGCGCCTCTTCCGGGTCATACGCCAGCGGTTGAAGGCCGGGGTTATACCCAGGCAGCCCCGGCGGAAGAATGCCCTTGGCCTGCTGGACGTTCCCCTCAAACACCACGTTGACTAGCCGCTCCCTGTCCACCGCCATGGCAAAGGCACGCCGCACCAATGGGTCATCAAAAGGTGGCCGTTGCGCGTTAAAGCCAATGTAACTGACTATCAACTGAGGAAGGATCTGCAATTGATCACTGAATTTATTATCAGGATCCCGCGCCCTGTCGATATCCGATCCGCCAATACCCGCCACGTCCACAGTGCCTGCCTCATACATGTTGAAGGGGATGCCGGCCAGTATGCGGAACACCGCAAATTCCAGCTTCACGGGCCCAGTGAGGTAGCCATCATGCCGTTCCAGTATAAGTACCTTCCCTTCCTCCCAGGTGTGGAGCTTGAAGGGGCCTGAACCGTTGGGCTCCCTCCACCACTCCGCGCCGCCAGACTCCACGTTCCGGCGGTCAGTGACAGCCCCCGTTGGATAGGTCAGCTTGGCTAGGAAATAGGCTTTGGGCGCGTCAATAGTGATACGGATACGGCGGCTGTCCAGCACCTCTATTCCGCTTATGGTGAGAGCGTCACCATCCAGCTTCTCCTGCACACCAACAATATCGCCCAGGTACGTGAGGGACGTAGGGCTCAGAAGCGCTGGGTCAGTGGCCCGCTCCAAGGAATACCTCACGTCCTCAGCCGTGATAGGCGTGCCGTCATGGAAAGTGATGCCCTCTCGCAGCGTGAACGTGTACACCATGCCGTCATCGCTGATGCTCCAGCCTGCCGCGAGGTCCGGCTGTATACGGAGGCTGCCGTCCAATTTAGTGAGGCCACTGTATATCTGCGCCACAAACTGATGAGAACGCGTCTCCCTGCTCATGGCCGGGTCCAGTGTGACGGGATCTATGCCTGCGGTGAAGAAGGCGCGGTCAGCCGGTATGCCAAAGGGCTCAGGGGCGTACAGCGTGAAGCTCAGCAACACTTCATCAACCTCATCGTCCAGCCTGTTGAACGCCCCCTCAGGAGCGTTGGCAATGATCTGGAAGGTCTCCCCGTCTCTTGCCACCACTTGAATGCGGGACTTTGTGGCCGTCCCCTGAGTGGCATACGACAGGACCGCCTGGCGGCCTGTGCCGCCCTCAGGCAAACGCACCTCGTGTTCATCCTCCACCTGAAGGTCAGGGAGAGCTTGCTGGAACTGCGCGATAAGCCCTTCCATGCGGTCGTTAATGGAGACCTCAGGTGGACCGAATTCGCGGAACACGCTGACCTGTACCTGTTGGTCAGGAGAGGCCAGCAACAGCAACGGGCCGCCTACAGCGTCGCGCTGTAGCCATTCAGAAGGCACCGTGACGGAGAAGCCCTCGTCATCATTCCGGTGCGTGAACTTACCTGCAAGGTCAGTAGGAGTGGGAGTAGGGGTAGAGGTGAACGTAGGTGCCGCTTCGCCACTACCACCAGACGTGCAGGCGGCCAGCGCCAGCAGGGTTGCCAGAGCAAGGGGTATAAGCTTTCGCAGCAAGAGCGTGTTCACAGTCAATCGAAGCATTCACGCACCTCATGAAATTCTGACGACATTCTATTTCCAGCGACGGCGCCACCCGACAAATCCCAGTGCAAGGAAGCTTGCCAGAGCCGTTATGTCCACTCCAGCAGCCGGAGCGCCATTCGCATTGCACCCTGACCCGGAGGCCGGGGTTGGCGTTGGCAACAACGTGGCAGTGGGCGCTGGCGTGGGGCTTGCGGTAGGCGTTGGCGTTTGGGCCTCGCCCTCAGGGTCAAAACCCGTGGCAGGCCCCAGAGGCTCTATGGTTGGCAACACAAAGGAGGGTACAGTGGGGGTGGGCGCAGCGTCCAAGGTAGAAAGGCCCACGCTCTCACGCCATAGCCGGTTAAGCCCTTCCTGGTCAAACCCATAGACGTGCTCCATGGCGGCATTGATAGTCCCTACGTCACGGAACACTTCAAACAACTCCTGCATGCGGCCTGGGCCGTACTCCTCCACCAAATAGGTCACAAGGCTCTCACTCTGAGCGTAGGCCAACAGCGCTTCATCCGCGTCGTTGGGAAAGCTGCCAGCAAGGCTCCGCAGCGCATAGACCTCATCACTGTCAATTGCGGTCTGCAATGCACGCCTGAAGGCCGTTTCCGTAGGTCCCTCATTGAACATGGCCAGGCCCTCATTCAGCCACAGTGGTATGGAAGCGCCGCAGGTGAAGGTGGCTTGGTAGATGACCACGTGGGTCATCTCATGCACCATGGCACGCCTGCCCCATTCCAGATTGAAGGGGCTCACACCAATGGCCACGAGCCCAAAGGGTGAGAAGGCGATGCCACCCGTCCATTCATTTGGAAAGGCCAGGGCTGATTGCAACGTACCGGAGTCCTCGTACAGGTAGATGTGGACGCGGTCACTGGGCGTCGCGCCCGTATTGGCCTCAAGCTGGTCAAACCCAGCCTCCGCCGTACGCAGCAGATCATTGGCAAAGGGCTCGTCGCCAAAGTACCAGTGCACGGTGGCACGGCTGCTCTCCACGGTCCGCCACTCAAACCGTGGGTCCTCAAACACGATTGTCTGCTCGGGCGTTTCGATGCTACGTCCGCTCTCATCCTCCAACACCCATTGGTAGCGGATGTTTGCACCCACGGGAAGGCCGCCCCGCTCCAGCAGATCCCACTCCCAGGTAAGGTCTACGTCCGTTCCAGGTGTAAATACAGGCAGTCCCGTGGCCACCACGTTCCCACACGCAAGCTGCGGCGCTATATAACGAAGCTCAGCGCGCACAATGGGGTCAGGCCCAGAGGCGCTTATGTGGAAGTTAATGGCATCAGGAAATGCAAAGGTGACGCTGGTGTCCTGGACATCAATGGTCTCCTGCGCAACGGCACCGCCCACAGGCAGCAGTGCCAGCACGGCAAGCATCAGCACAGCTACGATGACTAACTTGCTACGCCCTTGGGCCACTTACTCCCCCTCCACCATGGACAGAAGAAACGCTTGGACCATGGGATCAATTTCACCATCCAGAACGGCCTCTGGGTTAGTGCTTTCATAGCCAGTGCGGTGGTCCTTCACCATCTTATACGGATGAAGTACATAGCTCCGGATCTGATTACCCCAGCCAGCAGCTATATGCTCTCCCTTGAGTTCATCCCGTTCCTTGGCTCGCTGCTTAATTGCAATTTCCATCAATCTGGCTTTCAGGATTTTCATAGCCGTCTCTTTGTTCTGAAGCTGAGAGCGCTCATTTTGGCAACTCACCACAACGCCCGTGGGCAGGTGTGTGAGTCGCACGGCCGTTGAATTTTTCTGCACATGCTGGCCACCAGCGCCACTCGCTTTGAACACGTCTATGCGCAGATCATCCAGATCCACCGTCACGTCCACGTCGCCTTCAGCTTCAGGGAGCACCTCCACCAATGCAAAGGAGGTATGGCGTGCGTGGGCTGAGTCGTAGGGCGAGAGCCGCACCAGGCGGTGAACACCACGCTCCGCCTTAGCGTAGCCGTAGGCGTTGACTCCTCGTACCTCCATGGTGACGCTCTTGATGCCAGCTTCTTCACCCATGGATACGTCTAGAAGCTCAGTATGGAACTTTTGGCGTTCAGCCCAACGTGTGTACATGCGGAGCAGCATCTCAGTCCAGTCCTGAGAGTCGGTGCCGCCAGCGCCTGCGTGGATGGCTATCAGTGCGTTGTGGTCGTCGTACTCGCCCGACAGGATAATGTCGAACTCGCGGCGATTGAGTTCCGTTTCAATGGCCATGGCCCCATCGGCCAAATCACTGGCAAGGGACTCGTCGTCTTCCAAAGCGGAGAGTTCCAGCAACTCAAGAGTGGCTTTTGAACGCTCTCCCAAGGACTCCCACGCCTGAATCATATCCCGGAGCCTGGAGAGTTTCTGCATGACCGCCTGCGCCCCTTGGGAATCATCCCAGAAGCTTGGTTGGGCGGCCTGTTCTTCTAGTCGTTTCGCCTCTAACTCACGTGATGGGAGGTCAAAGCCGCACCGTCATGTTTGCGGCCCGTTCAATCAACGCGGCAAGTCTGCCTCTCAACTCTTCCATGTATTCCTCGCGAGTATCAGCGTTCTGGATGTGGGGGTTCAAAGGGTCACGCCACGTAATTGTACGTAGCGCGAGACTATGTTCAGTATAGCATTCGATGCTTCACGGACGGGGCCGCTATGCAACACGCTCAATTGAACGGCCCTTGGCCTTATGCTAAAGTGAAGCTAGTGTCGGGGTATGGCGCAGCCCGGTAGCGCGCTAAGATGGGGTCTTAGAGGCCCTCGGTTCGAATCCGAGTACCCCGACCAGTTCTTTTCTTCATTTGTTCTCACACGCCCGCACTTGCCTGGGCCACTTGACGCTCCAGCCGTCGCGCTATCGCAGATTGACCGTTACACTCTTGCGTTGCGTGAATCCGTCCAGCATGCCCTCTAGGGAAAATTCCCGCCCGATGCCGCTCATTTTGTACCCCCCATAGGAGTGGCCAGGGACTTGGCCCAGTCCACGGTTCACCTGCACCCACCCTGACTCGATCGCGTGAGCGGCACGCAGCGCCTTGCCGATGTCGCGACACCATACGTAAGCCGCGAGGCCGTAATGACTGTCATTAGCCATTTTGACGGCCTCCTCCTCATCAGACCAAGGAATGGCCATCAGAACGGGGCCGAATATCTCTTCCCTTGCAAGTCTCCAGCCGTTGTCAGCGTTGCCCATCACCGTGGGCTGTACAAAGAAGCCTTCGGTCAAAGGCCCGTCTTTAGGTGGCATCCCACCTAGGAGCACCTGGACACCCGGCAAGGAAAGGCCTTCTGAGATGTAGCCGCAGACCTTGTCAAACTGCTTCTGGTTGATGATGGCGCCCATGTCCACAGACTCGTCCATAGGGTCGCCAATTTTCAGCTTGGCCAGCTTGGCCGTTAGCTTTCCAAGGAACGAATCGTAGATGTCTTTATGGAGAAATAGTCGTGAGCCCGCGGTGCAGGACTGGCCCTGTCGGGTGAACCGCATTCCCGCGATAACTCCGTCCACCACGTCGTCAGTGTCGGAGTCGGGGAAAACAATCGCAGGGCTCTTGCCGCCTAGCTCCAATGAGACAGGGACAATCTTCTCCGCCGCCGCGTGCATGACCAGATGCCCAACCTCCGTGGAACCGGTGAAGGAGAGTTTGCGCACCGCTGGGTGGTTGATAAGGGCCGCGCCTGTCTCTTCACCGTAGCCGGTAATGACGTTCAAGACGCCGGGCGGCAGGAATTGGTTACAGATGGCGCCCATCTGCAGCACCGCCAAGGGCGCATCCTCTGCGGCCTTCAGCACCAGTGTGTTGCCTGCGGTTATGGCCATGGTAATTTTGAGCGCGCCAAGCAAGACGGGAGAGTTCCACGGAATGATGCCCGCAACCACGCCCAGAGGTTCTCGCCGGTTGTAGACCAACATGTCGTCACCAAGGGGGACTACCTCGCCCTTCAGCTCACCCGCAACCCCTCCAAAGTACCGAAAGATGTCCGCGGTGATCTTGGCCTCCGGGCGCGACTGAGTCCTGATGGCGTTGCCCGTCTCTTGCGCGATGGTCTGGGCGATATCCTCTGCCGCGGCCTCTATGGCGTCGGCTATACGGAGCATGGCACGCCCGCGGTCCTTGGGCGCGACCTTCTTCCATTCCTGGAATGCCCGCTCCGCGCTGGCGACGGCAATGTTCACGTCCTCAGCGCCGCCTCGCGGGACCTCCGCTATCACCTGGCCGCGTTGAGCGGGGTTCTCCACTTGGATTGTCCGACCATCTACAGCGAAAGCTTCTTTTCCATCCACCAGCATGCCGTGGAGCTTTACCTGGCTGATTGAGTCCACCATTGCGTGTTGGTCCTTCCTGGTTAGCTCCCGGACTTACCGGCAGCGTCATATACTTTGGCGATTGCTGAGAAATCCAGTCTGCCGTGGCCTTGGTTGCGAGCCGTTGTGTACAACTCACGGGCAAGCGCCCCCATGTACAATGGCAATTGCACGTCTGCCGCAGCTGTAAGCGCAAGCCCTAGGTCTTTGTGCATAAGGTCAGTCATAAACCCGGGCGCGAATTCGTTGCTGGCAGGACTGTCGTCAACCACGCCAGGGACTGGGCAACGCGTCTGGAGCGCCCAGCAGTTGCCGGAGCTTTTGCTGATGACGTCAAACATCACCTGAGGATCTGCTCCCTTAGAGACACCCAGAGCAAAGGCCTCCGCCACCGCCGCCATAGACACGGCGGCAATCAAATTATTAGCCAGTTTGACCGTTTCCCCCATGCCAATGCCTCCGCAGTGAATCACATTGGTGCCCATAGCGTTCAGCAGCTCCACATGTGCATCAAACACCTCCTTGTCGCCGCCCACCATGATGGTCAGCGTACCGGAGATTGCGCCTGCGGAACTCCCACTCACCGGTCCGTCCAGCATCTCAGCGCCAGCGGCCTTCACGTCAGCGTAGACCCTGCGGGTCGTATCGGGGTCTATGGTGCTCATGTCTATAACCGTGACACCGGGGCGGAGTCCCGCTATGAAACCGTCGTCTCCATATGCGGCCGACACCACATGCTGTGACGCAGGGAGCATACAAACTACCACGTCCGCTCCAACCGCAGCCTCTCTGGCTGTGGCTGCAGGTGTGGCTCCTGCCGAGATGGCCGCTTCAATGGCTTCGCCGTTGATGTCGTAGACCGTAAGGGAATGTCCCGCCTTCAGGAGGTTCCCGGCCATGGGCCCTCCCATGGTGCCAAGCCCAATGAATCCGATGTTTTTGCCCATACTGCAGCGTCCCTCCAGGATTAAAAATTACTGATACCGTGCCAGCCGGCGCGCCATGCTTAGTTAGTAAGGAGAAGCATACCAGCGCCATAACCGAGATGTGAATCAGGCGTTGAGGTTGCCGGTGACCAGAAAGCCGCTGCGCCTCACAAGACCAACGGCGTTCCCCACGCCTCATCAAATACCACCTCTTCAATAGGCTTTCGCGTCTTTAGGCCGTGGCGTCCATCCGGCGCGTCACCTGTGGGGTAACCCAGGGGTACCAGCGTCGTCGTATCCACGTTGTCAGGTATCCCCAATGCTTTTTTAACCTCAGCGTCTGCGTAACGAAAGCTGGTGGTAATGCAGCCACCAAGTCCGTAAGCGCTGGCCGCCAGGAGCAGGTTCTGCACGGCAGGGAACGTACGCCCGTGAGGGCCAACATTGGCTGCAGGAGGCATGTTACTGGCCAGGGAGGTCACAATGATGATGGTCGGCACGGTGAGTAACGACTCTTGAAATTCAGTCCTGACCACGCCCTCCCGCCCCTGTACACCAGCCTCTATACCGGCTGCTTTCACCGCAAGCTCGCTGATCTTTCGCTTGCCCTCCGCACTACGGACGACTATAAACCGCCACCGCTGGTAGTTACCGCCATTGGGCGCTTGCACTGCTGCCTCCAGCACCTTTTTCAGCACGTCATCCGGCACGGGGTCAGGCTTAAATTTGCGGATGCCTCGCATGGTGTAAATGGCGTCAAACAGAGTCGTGTCCTCCGGCTTGGTGGTCATGGAAACATCCTCGCAATATGTTGGGTATTTTAGTCTGTACTGAGACTATACAGGGCATCGGTTGTGCTGAGCGCCTCTGTCAGCCAGCCCAACGTTGTGCAAAGCCGGATAGCCAAAACACCAACCAAGTAACGACTATAGAGGGGCGCATGTGCTCTTCTCTCTAATCGTTACTTGGCTTATATGCTGCCGTAGACTCGTTCAGGTTCCACTATGACCACGCAGCGTTGCTCCTTCCGCATGCTGTCGTCAAAGTCATCCCAGCTACTCGGCAGCCTGCCAACTGCAGTGTAGACGTCCCGCAAGAGCGACAACAGGTCATCGTCGCTGACATCGCCCCAACTGGTCACAGCCGCTGGCCCCTCCACAGTCACGAACCGTGTATTGTCAGGCTTTATGCTCGTCACCACACAGCGGCCGCCTCTGCGTACGTTCTTCACTTTGACGGTGGGTTCCCGAGAGACGAACGCCATCTTGCCATCGTAGGAGCCAGCCCTAACGACGGTCGACTGTGCTCTGCCTGATGAGCCGACGGTGGTTATCACCGCAAGGTGGTTTTCCTGAAGAAACGGCAATACCTCGTTATAGTCCAAATCGCACCTCTTCTATCATGCCAGCCTACTTATTGGATATGCCCTGCGGATTCTACTGCGAAATAGGGGTCGCATGCCTATCGCATACCTGCGCGTATAGAATCCCAGACGAACACGGGAAAGCGGTGAGGCCCATGCAAATTGAGATGCTTATTCTCCGGATACTCCACATAGTGCCTGGCGCTATATGGGTAGGAAGCGTTATCTACTCAGGATTCATCGTGAAACCGGCGATGCGAAAGGCGGGACCCGAAGTTCGCATCGCCTTGGCACCGCACCTTGCACCACGCCAGATCATTGTCCTGGTGAGTTCCGTGACGACCATTGTTATGGGACTGGTATTGGTGGCCCGGGCTCCGGGGCGTGATTTCAGCCAACTCTTCACCACACTGTGGGGGTGGGTGATTGGGCTAAGCCTTATCACGGCGCTCATTGCGTTCTTCATTGGCTTTTACGGCCGCAGGTTAAGGCGCCGAATCATGACCATTGCACGTTCTCAGGATGGTCCGCCCACGGACGAGCAACTAGCCCTTATAGGCAACCTTGAGTCACGCGTCCGGCTGAACTCCAAGGTGACAGCGCTGCTGGTCATCATAACGGTGGGCTTGATGGCGTCGGTACGGTGGGTTTACTAAGGCGCTTTTGCGTCCGCAAAGCTAGGCGGCCACGCGTAAAGTGCGCTACCATAATGCAGCAATGAGCCGCTGTTCCCCCGACGGGAGCAGCGTTTTACTGCACGCAACCATACGGGCTCCCGCGCCTGCCAGTGACATTCAGGAAGTGATGACCATGCGGTGGAAGTCCTCAACCAAAGTAGGCGCAAGCATAATCTCTGTGCTGCTCCTTGCAGCATGTGGCACGAGCCAAACACCCACGCCCACGCCGGTCCCTGCTGGAACGCCTCTCTCATGCACCCTCAGCCTTAAAGTGGTGGGTCCTGGCACCACCGTCATTAACGGCAACGAGTTCAGCACTGAAGGTGAGCTCACGCGGGGCACCTTAGACTGTGACATCGATAGCTTCGACGGCCAGTTTGGCACCTCCCACATGTCCCTCTCCACTGTAGATGCCAACGGCGTCCTCACCGGCAGGTTGGAAGGCACCTTTGCCATGAACACGAATGCAGGCCCAACACTGACAGGCAAGGTAACCGCAGACATCGCCGGTGCCCCTACCGGAATTGCCCCATCACCCCCGTTCCCGCCAAACACGCCCATATACGCAGTGACGGACACTGGTGAATGGCAGGTCACCTCCGGCATACTATCCGCCAACGGCACGTTCAGGGTGGACCTAGCAGGCGTGGTGGGCGCACCCGCAGCACAGGGCGGCCTTGCAACGAAGAGCCTGGGAGTCATGGAAGGCATTGTCACTGGCTCCAACTGACGCGCCACTGGCCTACCCGTCCCTTATTCCGCATTAAAACCGTATGCTCTACCAGCTCGTATGCTGGATTGAGTCAGTACGTCCGCGCGACATATGTCGCTATTAACTTGCCCGGAGGCCGTCCTAATGACAGGCAAACGTAGCGTTGCTGCCATCCTTAGTATCGCAATAGTCATGGTGTTGGCCGCTTGCAATAGTGACCCAACAGCCACGCCTACCGCGACAGCTACGCCGAAAACAACGGCCACAGCCACCAACGCACCTCAACCAACGCCAAGCGCAGCGCCTATGCTCGGGCCAACGCCCACCTCAACAGCAATGGCGATTCCCACAGCGACGGCCACTCCAACGATCCCGCCAATCCCTACACCCGCACCCCTCCCAGGCGAACCACGAATAATCGTGCTCGGGCCAAGCAAGGACAACACGCTCTATCAGAGCAACGTGGGCAACATCAGCAATGGGTCAGGCCAACACATCTTTGTGGGCAACACCAACGCAGGCAACGCGCGCAGGGGTGTCATTTCGTTTGATGTCGCCGGCGTTGTTCCAGCCGGAGCCACCATCATCAGCGCAGAGCTCACCCTCAATATGTCACGGTCAACAAGCCCAACATCCACCATTGAACTCCATGCCTTCATAGCTGACTGGGGTGAAGGGGCATCTAACGCCATGTCCAATGAAGGCAATGGCACCGCCCCCGCCGCTGAGGACGCAACCTGGGTACACCGCATGTTCAATTCCGTGCTTTGGCAGACTCCCGGTGGAGACTTCTCTCCTCTCATCAGCGCCCTGGTTTCGGTGGGTGACAGCAGTCGTTATACCTGGGACTCCACCGGTGAGATGGTAGCGGATGTCCAAGGTTGGATTGATGACCCATCCACCAATTTCGGTTGGCTAATTTTGGGCAATGAAACCACATCACGAACGACCAAGCGGTTCGACAGCAAGGAGAGCCCTACTGCGGGCAACCGCCCCACGCTGACTATCATCTATGAGTTTCCCGCCGAAAACTAGGCCCGGCAGATGGGTCAACACAAGAAAAGTCCCTCCGTTTTTGCAGGGCTTTTTAAGGTGCAGGCTGCGTTTTTATGACTCCCTCAGTGGACTCCGCTGCCAGCGGGCCGTTTGGTGCTCTCCACAGCAAATCTTGCAAACAGCAAAGTCACCACCAGGGCAAGGCCCATGTTGAAGTAGAACCCTACGTGGAAGGAGGACCGTTGGACCAGGCCAGTCATCACCAAAGGCGCAATGACTCCAGCCAAATCGCCAAAGGTACGCCACAGTCCAAAGCTGAGGCCACGGAGCTTGGGCGTGGCCATGTCGCCAATGTAAGCCACGGGCGCCTGACCGCCAAACCCTGTGGAGCCCTGAAGAACAAGGAACGCCAGTACGAAAAACGGTACGTTACTGCTGAACGGAAGCATACCAAGGCCCACTGCGACACCGATACCTGCTGGTACAATGATCGCTTTTCTGCCCAATTTATCAGCCACCCAGCCAGCGGGGTAGAGCACGCCACCGTGTATGACGGCTGCGGCGCTGAACATGAGGCCAAGCTGGCCAGGGCTCATATCCAATACTTGATAGGCCATAAGCGGTATCAAGGAGTGGCCTGCGCCAGTCCGGGTAAAGAACTGGAAAAAGCCTACTAGGGCAACCAACAGAAAGCTCGGCTCCCGCAGTAGACCGGCAACGCTCTGTATCGTGCTTTCTCCCTGCTTGGCCTCCTCCGGCTGCCCTGAGCTCTCTGGCTTAGGCTTGGTCTCAGGGAGTCGGAACAGAGCCAAAATTCCCACCACTGCCACACCAATTCCTGAAGCAAGGAAGGGAGCTCTGGCGCTGAAAATGTCCGCCAGCAGCCCGCCCAAGGCTGGGCTCGCTATACCCAAGGTGAGATGCCATCCGTGGATGAGGCTGAGTATCCGCCCTCGGTTCTCCACAGAACTGAGATCAGTGGCCATCACGGTGCCTGCAGTGATAGCCATGGCACTGAACATGCCCGTCAGGAATCTGTAGAGCAGAAGAAGGGGTATGTTGGGCGCAAGGCCGCTGAGGGTGCCAAAGACCGCTACACCCAAGGCTCCAGCCAATAAGACCTTCCTCCGGCCCAGTCGCTCGGACATCACCCCTGCGGGGATGTTCATAATGAGCCTGGCCAGGCTGTAGGCGGTAAATGTCAGGCCCACCGTGATTGCGGTGCCGCCCAATTTGTCCACATATGCGGGGACAGTTGGCACAACAATCATCATTGCGGCGTGGGCAAACGCCACAACGCCGCCCAGGATGAGCAGACGTTCTAGACCAATCTCTTTCTTGGTTGGAGTCTCAGTGTGTTTTGGAGTGTCTTTCATGAATCCACGCTATTGTTGCACAAGGTAACTTTCAACGGATGCCTCGTAACCACACTCCTTGGATTACCACTGATTCAGGGCTAGACTAGGGCGCGGTCGGCCAGACGTTGTAGTGCCAATTACACAGGGGAGGACAGCATGGGAGCGTACTTGCGAGACAAGGTGGCAATAATCACCGGCAGCGGTCGGGGCATCGGCAGAGCGGAGGCTCTGGCCTTTGCAGCAGAGGGCGCAAAGGTGGTGGTCAACGACGTTGGCGTAGAGTCCGACGGCAGCGGCGGCTCTCTATCACCTGCTGACGACGTTGTCGCGGAGATTAAGGCCCTCGGTGGCGAGGCGGTGGCCAGCTACGACTCAGTCGCTGAGTATGACGCGGCAGGTCGAATCATTCGCACGGCGCTTGACGCCTTTGGCCGGCTGGACATCCTTGTGAACAACGCGGCCATTTTTAACGACATCCTGTTCACTGACCTGACTGAGGCCGAGTGGGACAGGATGATTGCCGTGGATCTGAAAGGGGTCTTCAACACCTGCAAGCATGCAGTCCCCGTGATGATTGAGCAGGGATATGGGCGCATCATCAACACGGCCTCCAGTCAGTGGCGTAACCCGGAAGGCCGGGCGGCTTACGCTGCAGCCAAGGGGGGCGTCGTTAGCCTCACATGGGACCTCGCGTGGGAACTGCGGAACCATGGCATTACAGTCAACGCCGTCGCGCCCATGGCAGCGACCCGGGGTTGGCTCAAGCTGGACTCGTACTACGAGAACGTGGCAGCAGCGGGCCTGGAATTGAAAAAGTCCGCGTATGAGACGGCCCGCCCCTCTGCCGACTACGTACCGCCCATGGTGGCGTACCTCGCCTCTGACCTGGCCTCCAGTGTCAACGGTCGGGTGTTCCGTATCGGCGCGGGGAAAGTGGGCATGTACTCACATCCAACGGAGGTCACCTCCGTTTTCAAAGACCATGCGCAGAAAGGCCCCTGGACGTTGGAGGAATTGGAACACATCTTGCCGGGCACCGTGCTTTCCGGCGAGACCAAGGCACCCCACATCCCTTGAGCACCAGCAATCCAGCCTCACGACGGACCATGTTCCTTCGGATGGCGCCCATCATCTCCATCTTCTTTCTGTGGGGGCTGGGCACCGGCGCTCAACAGCTTGCCAGGCCGCTTTTTGCCTTCTCCTTTGGCGTTCCCATCTTCCTGGTCACGCTTATTGAATCCTCCAATGCCCTGGCACGCATCATATCGGCACCCACCACCGGCTTTCTAACTGACCGTTTTGGCCGCAAGCCGCTGGTCATCGCTGGAGTTACACTCAGGGGCGCGACGACTTTCATTGAATTTTTTCGTCACCAGTTACACACAGTTCCTCGTCTTGGAGTTCATTGGCGCGTTGGGCGTGACCATGTGGGCCACCAGCTCCCAAATCCTTCTGGCGGACGTGGCAGGGGATCGCAACAGGGGACGCATGGTGGCCATGCGAACTATCTCCTCACGGGCTGGGATGGCCATGGGCCCGGTGGTGGGCGGGATGATTGCCGCTGCGTACAGCCTACGGGCCGCCATCCTGTTCAACGGATTCACTAAGATTATTGTCGTGGTCATTGCCATCTTTCTTATACGAGAGACGCGCCCGGAGACCACAGGGGCATCAACAGACGGGCAACGTGCCAAATCGCCGCCATTGGACTACAGGCTGTTCCTCACAAGGACGTTTATAGCGCTGGCCATTGCCACTCTGGCCTTCAGCATGATGACGGATGGGATATACAAATCACTGATGCCGCTCTACGCCCATAATGACCTCCAGCTAAGCGTGCCAGATATTGGCAGGCTGATAGGGATTGGCGGGCTCCTGGCCATTGCCACCTCATTACCAAACGGGCTGATGATGGACAGAATTGGAAGAAAAGTGGCTCTGGTGCCTGGACTTGCACTGCTCGGTGTCGCTTCGTACCTTGTGGGCACTAGCGGCAGCTTCCAAGCGCTGGTCGTGGTGGCAATTGTCTACGGCATAGCTGAAAGCATGACAGGGGACAGCACGCAGGTCTTTGCGATAGACATGGCTCCCCCTGACCGGCGGGGCTCCTTCTTGGGCGTGTGGTTCCTCTTCACTCACGCGGGAGGCTTCATCGTGCCGTTGGCCGTCGGCTTCGTGGCAGAGATATACGGATTCCAGACCGCCTTCTTCACCGTGGCCTTATTGCTATGGGTCAGTGCGGCATTAACCCTGCTGCTGGCCAAAGAAGTACGCAAGGTAGCGAAGCGAGTGGACCCATCTCCAGAAGTGGAAGGCTGACGTTAACGACGACCCGCCTGTATGATGTCGCCGCACATCAGTCCCCGTACCAGTCACACCACACAAAACCAAGGAGAAACGCCCATGGCACGCGTCCCTGAAATCACCAACCGGGAACAGCTACCCGAAAGCGACCGCCCTAACTTTGACGCCATCATGGAGAGCCGGGGCAGAGTGGCCCCTCCATACAGCTACTTTCTGAACGCACCAGACATAGCCTCCCGCATGGAGCAGACGCTCTACTTCTCTCGCTTCATGACAGGTATCGATAAGAAAGTGAAAGAGTT
>CAVOAJ010000009.1:0-21969 GCA_963693605.1 Dehalococcoidia bacterium
CGGCCACCATCAATCGGTGGAAGAAGGCCATTTTGCCAGCCACGGGCATGGAATCCATCCCACGGGCCACGGCTATGACCACCAACGCGCTGACAATGACCATGATGGGCGCGCCAAAGAGCGGAATGCTGGCCTGACTCCGAAGCTCTGGCACTAGGATTACTCCCATGCCCAGCAGCACGGCGGTGGCAAAGATGTCCAGGACGTTACCGGCAACAAGGGTGGCCAATGCGGTGGGCGCGGGCACACCGTATCGGCGGTTGATCATGGCAAGCTGCACGGGCTCACTAATCATCCGCACGGGCGAGAGGTTGTTGAGTCCTATGCCGGTGTTCTGGGTAAGGAAGACCTGCCACCAGCTTGTTGGCTGGTCCACCAGCAACACACGCCACCTGTACGCCCGCAGCGCCATGTTTAGAAAAAACGGTACAAGTGAGAGGAGGGCCGTGGCCACGGGGATGGCGCGAAAGACCTCACGGACTTTGGCCCAGTCCAATGCGTTAACGGCCACGTAAGCGAGGCCCACGCTGGCAACCACACCCGCGATTATCCGCGCAATGTTGCCGCTCCGTGTGCCCTGCCAGTGGGAAAAGAGCTGCCACAGCTTCATACGACGATGGTCCCAGCTAGACGCATTGGATTGATTGCATACAATGGAAGGGTGATAAACAGAACTTCAGCAGACTCAATCTCACGCCCCATGCCGTTGATCGACTCGCACTCGCACGTTGACCAGTACGATGCGTCAGAGATACCTGCGATATTGGACCGTGCGCGAGGCGCTGGTCTTGGAATGATCATCGTGGCGGGCACCACAGTCGAGTCCTCTCGCAACGCAGTCACATTATCGCACGGCCACCCAATCGTCTACGGCGGCGTTGGCCTGCATCCCGCCGACCTCACGGGGCCTCTTGACGATGAGACCGCTGACATTTTGCGTCAGCTTGCCGCCGACCCGCGGGTGGTGGTCTGGAGCGAGACGGGGCTGGATTACTTGGAGTCGTCACCGCCGCGAGAGGTGCAGGACCAGGCATTCCGCGCACAGATACGGTTGGCCATTGAGGCGAAGCTTCCTCTGGTGGTGCATTCACGGGAGGCACACCCCGATATGCTGCGACTCCTGCACGAAGAGCACGCCAGCGACGTGGGCGGCATCTTCCACTACTTCCAGGGCGACCTTGCGACTGCGGAAGCGGCGATGGACATGGGTTTCGACATATCAATGGCGAAGCCGCTCCTGCGACTCCCTGAGTTGCAGGAGGTGGCCGCAAAGCTGCCGCTAGCACGCATGGTGTTGGAGACGGACTCTTTCCCTCAGCCGTTCAAGAAGCACCGCGACCGCTGGACGGAGCCGTGGCACCTGCCACAGGTGGCTGAGAAGCTAGCGGAGCTTCAAGGGATAAGCGTTGATGAGGTGACGGCGGCCACGACGGCCAACGTCCTCCGTGTTCTGGGCGGTCGCGTAAGCCTGAGCGACCTTCAGCAGGGGTAGAGTCTAGCTGCGGCGAGGCAGACCAACCAACCGCAAAGGCAAGCCCAGGAACAACCGGAGACTCCGGTAGCGCGCCACGTTGCTGATAGCGTTGTTGAGCGCCTGCTCATCAGGCTCACGGCGGTAGGTCACAAGGTAACCCGTCTCATCCTTGTTGAACGACATCACCTTATGGCCGGGGACGGTGTCCATGGCCTCCCACCAGCGCTTGACCTCAGACTCGCTAAGAATCCCCAGAGCAAAGACGCGGACCAACTTGGCCTTGTCCATGGGGCCACCGGGGCCGGGCCGCACTATGACTCTAGGGCTCACGAACAGGTTCAACCATTTGGGCACTGTGGAATCCTCCGCTGCGTATGGTAACAGGGGAGCGCGGAGGGTAAAGGTATGTTGGCGCGATGCGCCTCCCTTCGACCATCCCCCTGGCCCCCTTCCTGGCCAGGAAGGGGGAAAGTTAGGAATCAACGGGGGACACCCCCGTACCCCTGGCAGAGGGGCTATGCCCCTCGTGCACTCCCCGCCACGGCTACGGCCCTGCTATCATAGAGGCGCTTCGCATCATCACTCGTGAGGTGGCCCTTGGCCCAGCCAGTTAGCTGTGACATTGCTTTCAAAGAGTGGTCGGTCGCCATTCAAGCCCTGGACCGTGGTGAGCAGGTGTTGCTCATCCGCAAGGGCGGCATCCGCGAGGAGGGCAAGCACTTCCGCCTTGTTCACGAGGCATTCCTCCCCTACCCCACTTATGAACACCAGCAGGCTGACCTGCTGAAGCCTCGGTTCGCGAGCGAGCTTGCGCCGCCGGAGAAGCGTGACCCCATGACGCCTGTCCAACTGACGCACTACGCGGAGGTCCACAAGGCGTTCCCCGTATCAGAACTGGCGGAGCTTGAGGCGCTGAGCAATTACCACATCTGGTCGGACGCCTACGCCGCCAGCAGGCTGCGTTGGAAGCCGAAGGTGGCGCTCACGGCCATTGTGCTGCGGGCATACCGACTGGCACAGCCCTATCAATTAGAGATTGCACCGGAGTACATCGGCTGTCGCTCATGGGTATCACTGCAAGAGCCGGTTGCGTTGGGCGAGATGACGCCGGTGCTCTCAGACCACGACTTTGCGCTACGTGCGCTGGCCATAGACGAAGCGATGGAATCGGCGTCGGTGGCAGCGTCGAGCTAACTACACAGGTGAACAGAAGGACATGAAGTACAGGCAGCTAGGAACAACAGACCTCAACATCTCCGAGGTGGGCTTTGGCGTGTGGAGCGTCAGCACCGGATGGTGGGGTCACGTGGACAAGCCGGACGCAATCCGCTTGCTCCAAGACGCGCAAGAGCTGGGCGTCAACTTCTTTGACACGGCAGACACCTACGCCGAGGGCTACGGCGAGGAGATCATGCGGGAGGCGCTGGGCAAGAGTCGCAAAGACATCATCATTGGCACCAAGTTCGGCTATGACTTAGAAGCGCCACGGGAAGGCCACAAGGAGCGCCCGCAGAAGTGGGACCCTGAGTTCATCCGCGCTGCCTGCGAGTCCAGTCTCCTACGCATGGGGACGGACTACATAGACCTCTACCAGCTTCACAACCCACGCGTTGGCACTGTTCAGGACGACGCCGTCTTTGAGACGCTGGGGGATCTGGTGAAGGAGGGCAAGGTACGCCATGTGGGTATCGCCCTAGGCCCTGACATTGGCTGGTTTGACGAAGGTGAGACGGCGATGCGGGAGCGGAACATAAGCAGCCTGCAGGTCATCTACAGCATTATTGAGCAGCAGCCGGCGCGCCAGTTCTTCCCCATTGCGGGGGAGCAAAAGACGGGACTGCTGGCCCGAGTGCCTCACGCATCAGAGATACTGACGGACGCTTTTACCGACAAGGCAAAAGTAGAGTTCGACCCCAGTGACCACAGGGCGCACCGCAAGCAGGAGTGGCTGGACAAGGCGTTCCAGAAGCGGGACAAGATACTGTTCATAACCCAGGACACGGGCCGCACGTTGGCCCAGGCTGCCATCCAGTTTGTGCTCACTGAGGGGCAGGTGGCGTCGGTGTTGCCAAACATTGTCACGAAAGAACAGCTTGTGGAGTTCACGAAAGCTACGGAAGTTTCGCCAGTCAACGCTGAGGAGCTTGCGGAGCTTCACCGCTTGTACGACGAGGAGTTCCAGGCCCTAGAGGCCATTCAACCGCAGAGAGGGTAGGCTAGCGCACCACTGCAAGGGCGGTTTTTGCGTTCAGGGTGCCTTCAAACTGGCCATCGTACCCGCAACTGGTGGTGGGAGAAGCCAATGGCGTGACGCCACGGCCATCTGCGCTGCTGCGTATCGCGGCCCTAGCGACCTCAGGGTCCAGTGAACCACCCGCCTTTTCATACATCAGGGCAAGTACGCCAGCAACGTGAGGTGCGGCGGAACTGGACCCCGACATGAAGGCGGCTGCGTCACCCGGCCACAACGACAATATCCCCTGCGAGTTCACGAAGCATGTGCTGTCCACGTTCTCAGCCCTCTCACCGGGCGCCGAGATGGATACGCCAATGCCGTTTTGGTAATTACCCCGAGTGGTGAAGTAGGAGACTGTACCACCAGGAATGGGAGCTTCCAGTGCTGAACACTGGTTTGTCCCTGCGACAGCGGTGGAACTGGCCACAGCTATGACCTCAGGGTACGTAGCGGGGACCTGCTCACTGATAAGCAAGTGAGGCTCATTACCACCCGCTACCACAATGGTGATTCCAAGGTCTCTTATCTCGCGGATGATGTCACGCAAAATAGAGTTGTCATCCACGTTGCCAGGACGCCCCAAGCTCATGTTAACGACTTTAATTTTGGGGTTGACCGAGTCCCAGTTTGAGGAGGCCCAATCCAGTCCAGCGATAACCTCTGAGTCCTTGCCAGTACCGGCGGGGCCTATGACTCGCACGGGATAGATGGTGGCGCCGGGGGCTACGCCCACCACGCCACGAGTATTGTTGAGTGCGGCTATGGTGCCGGAGACGTGCGTCCCATGACCGCCTTCGTCGTTACAGTTCCCGCCGAACGCATCAAAGCACTGGGAGGCCACGTTCAGGTCCTGGTTGTCTAAATCAACACCGGAGTCCAGCACTGCAACTCCGATACCAGCACCGGTGAAGCCCAAGCCATCCGCAGGGCTTGCATTGATGCTCTGTACGCCAAGGGGCACGGTCTGCCCTGAACTCCCTGATGTCCCTGAACCTTTGCCCGGTGGGCCGGGTTTGCTGCCTATTACCCTGTCTTGCACAATGGCTTCCACACGGGGGTCATTCTGCAACGCACGGAGGAGACCAGGAGGGATGCTCCCGGCAAAGCCTCGCGCCGCGCCAGAAAAAAGCTTTGCGTTGTCTAAGCCATGTGCAGCAGCAACATCCCTAGGTGAATTGCCCGGCTTCAGCTGCACAATGTACTCACCCTCAATCACGTCACCGGGAATGCCCCGTGGAGCAGGCTGCGGTTCAACGTTCGCCGCAGCGGCCCATCCGGAGGTGGTGATCAGCGCTATGAGCGCCAAAGACGTTACTATGGCTAACCGGAACTTCACTAACAATTACCTTTCAATGTACCTGCGTCCGCTAGAAGACTGGTGTCTGCGTCGGTTGCCAGGGTGCATGGCGCATAGGTCACTGATAATGAAACCGTCCGCTCAGCCCCTTCAGGATTTCTAACGTTTACCTGGATGGTATTGTTCCCTTCTTCCAGGAACATGATGCCTAGAAACGTACCGCTCACGTCTGACTCAGTCTCAAAGCCATTCACCCTGACTCTGGAATGGGGGACTGTCCGACGTTGATTGTGACGGCTGGAGAACTGACGACTGCGCCGTTGTGCGGACTCTCGATTTCCAAGAGTACGCTGCTGTCGCCTTCAGACGACTGCAATGTGGGCGTGGGCAAGGCGTCCTTCTCAGGCGTAGAGGTAGCTCCAGGGGACGGAGTCCCAGAGGTAGGAGCTTGAGGTGAGCCGCTAGAAGGTACAGGACCATCCGAGCCGCTACAGGCGGCCAGCATCAAGGCTATGGCAATAAGAATGGGTAATTTTATTAAACGGTTGATTTTCATAACAGTGGCAGGCAGTAAACGCTGAATAGCCTATACACCCATGATGTGGTAACCGGCGTCCACATAGAGCACGGTGCCGGTGATGCCAGAGGCCATGTCACTGGCAAGGAAGAGGGCCGAGGAGCCGACCTCCTCCTGGGTAATGTTCCGTTTGAGGGGGGCGCGCTCTGCATGGTTCTTCTGCATGTCCGTGAAGCCATGAATACCCCGTGCGGACAATGTGTTCAGCGGCCCAGCGGAGATGGCATTTACTCGCAAGCCCTGAGGGCCGTATTCATACGCAAGCTGCTTGACCTCGTTCTCCAAGGCAGCTTTGGCGACACCCATGATGTTGTAACCGGGATACACCTTGTCAGCAGCGTGGAAGCTCATGGTGACCACGCTTCCACCGCCAGGCATGTGTTGCGCAGCCAGTCTCGTTATGGGGATGAGCGAGAATGCGCTGACCTCCAACGCGGTACGGAAGCCCTCCTGGTCCACCGCTGAGAAGCCGCCGTCGAGGTCTTCCCGCCGTGCGAAGGCGACGCTATGCACCGCAACGGCCAAGGGCGCGGGCTGCGCGGCGGCGTGGTTAAAGGCCGCCTCCAATGATGCGGGCGTAAGGACGTCACACTCAACCGTGGTGACACGCTCAAGGCTCGCAGCAAGCTTGTCGACAGACTCGCGCAGGCGTTCGTTCTGGTACGTCAGCGTGATATGGGCGCCCGCCTCATGCAGACTCTCTGCAATGGCCCAGGCGATACTCCGATGGTTAGCTACGCCAAAGACGATAGCGCCTTTGCCGGAGAGGTCTATGGTTACGGACATGGAGCACCTTTTGTACCGTCGCTCCCCATGGGGAGGAGTGGCTACGCGGATTTAGTGGCGGGCGCGTTCCGTCGGCGAGATAACTTTCGCATCTCGTCCTCCAGTATCTGGAAGTCCAGCTTGGGGATAAGGTGCAAGGGTCCCTGGAAGGCAAGTGGCCAGCGCTCAGGGGTCCACTTGCGGACGTACTCCAGCCGGGGAGCAATGTTTCTGGCGTCGATATACTTGGCTTCATCCAGCACATGCTCAGGCCGGAGCTTTACACGCCAAGGGAACATTTCATTGGTGGCGGAGCCTGCGTCCCACATAGGCGTCGGGTCTTCAACGGCCTCAGTGAACACAGTGGCGGTGGCGACAAAGAAGCGTGCACCGTGCACATAGAACAGGACACGGTCTCCAACTTCCATCCGTTGCGCCCGCTTTTTGAGCGAGCGTTCAAGCCCCATGAGGGTAAAACCGTTCCCTTGGAGGATACGGAAATTCTCGGGACTGAGGACAACCATCCAGTAATTGCGTGGCGCGGGCATCGCTATGAGCCCTCCCACGCCGAATATTTGTACATTGCAGGGGGTATTGTACCACGGCTCAGCCTGATAACGGTCTGCATTTAGCCCGCCGCCGTTGTGACCTACGCCGCGCCTCGGTTAGAATGGTGGCGAAGTCTTCCACCTAAACCGCAACCGTATGACCATAATCTACGCTACGCGCCGCCCACGGGCGCTCTGCACAAGACGGCCATTTATGGGAGCGAACGGCGGGCAACCACGCAACGGAGAGTGTAATGGCAATAGCTACCAACCTGGGATTCCCTCGGATAGGCGCAAACCGCGAACTGAAATGGGCGGTTGAGTCCTTCTGGGCCGGCAAGACTGATGAGGCCGCCCTGATGCAGACCGCAGCGGATATCCGGAAGGCCAACTGGCAGTACCAACAGAGTCAGGGGCTGGGCCACATCCCTTCTAATGACTTCTCACTGTACGACCAAGTGTTGGACACCATCGTCATGGTTGGCGCCATACCGGCACGCTATGGTCACGAGGGAGGCCCCGTTGGGCTGGACACCTACTTTGCCATGGCGCGCGGCACCGGCGGGGCCAATGACCCCGGCGGCATGTCAGCCATGGAGATGACGAAGTGGTTTGACACAAATTATCACTACATTGTCCCTGAGTTTGAGGCCAAGCAGAAGTTTGCGCTTTCCTCCACCAAGGCAGTGGATGAATTTCTGGAGGCCAAGGCCCTGGGCATCCACACGAGGCCGGTGCTGGTGGGGCCGGTGTCTTTCCTAATGCTGGGCAAGTCAAAGGATGCGGCTTTTGACAACCTATCGCTGCTGGACAACCTATTGCCTGCCTACGAGGAGGCGCTACGTAAGCTCTCAGAGGCAGGGGCAGAATGGGTCCAGATTGACGAGCCGTACCTGGGCCTAAAGCAAGACAGCGCACAGAGAGCCGCCTTTGGAAGGGCGTACGCGCAGCTTGCTGCGGCGTCACCCAAGCTCAAGCTGCTTGTCGCCGTTTACTTCAGCGGGGTACGGGACAACCTCCAGACGGCGTTGGGGCTGCCCGTGGCAGGAATTCACGTGGACCTGATCCGCGGGCCAGAGCAACTGGATGACCTGTTGCCCAAGCTGCCCACTACCATGGCCCTATCCATGGGTGTGGTGGACGGCCGCAACGTATGGAAGACAGACCTGACCAAGGCATTGGCAACTGTGGAGAAGGCGGTGCTCCAAATTGGGAGCGACCGTGTGCTCATTGGCCCGTCCTGCTCCATGCTGCACAGCCCTGTGGACCTTGATTTTGAGACCGGGCTGGACAACGAAATGAAGTCCTGGCTGGCCTTTGCCCACCAAAAAGTGACGGAGATTGCCACGATTGCCAACGCACTCAACAAGGGCAAGAAGAGCGTGGAGGGTGCGTTTGCAGCCAACGCCAAGGCTATGGAGAGCAGGCGGACATCGCCTCGCATCCACAACCAACTGGTCAAGCAGCGCACTGCCGCCGTTGACGACACCATGTACCTTCGCGCCAGCCCCTTTGAGGAGCGGCAGAAGACCCAACGGGAGTCGTTGAAGTTGCCCGACTTCCCCACCACCACCATTGGCTCCTTCCCGCAGACCGGCACCATCCGTAAGGCCAGGGCTGACCACCGCAAGGGGGATATCACCGACGACCAGTACCAGGTGTTCCTCAAGGAGGAGATTGCCAACGCAATCCGCTTCCAAGAGAAGGTTGGTCTGGATGTGCTGGTCCACGGCGAGGCCGAGCGCAACGATATGGTGGAGTACTTTGGAGAGCAGCTAGACGGCTATATCAGCACCAAGAACGGCTGGGTGCAGAGCTACGGCTCACGAGGCGTCAAGCCGCCTATCATCTTTGGCGACGTCAGCCGCCCCAAGCCCATGACGGTGGAATGGATTACCTACGCACAGTCACTGACGAGTAAGCCTGTGAAGGGCATGCTCACCGGCCCCATCACGATGCTGGAGTGGTCCTTTGTACGGAACGACCAGCCCCGCAGCGAGACAGCCAAGCAGCTTGCTTTGGCCATCCGTGACGAGGTGGCAGACCTAGAGGCCGCTAAGATCAACGTAATCCAGATTGACGAGCCCGCGCTACGAGAGGGGCTGCCCCTGCGCCAAGAGGACTGGGCGGACTATCTACGCTGGGCCGTGGACAGCTTCCGGCTGGCTGCTTCAGGTGTGAGTGACCGCACCCAAGTGCACACGCATATGTGCTATGCCGAATTCAACGACATTATTGAAGCCATTGGTGAACTGGACGCGGACGTCATATCCATAGAGTCCTCCCGCAGTGACATGGAGTTGCTGGGCGCCTTTGGCAAGTACCAATACCCCAATGAGATTGGCCCCGGTGTGTACGACATCCACTCACCGCGAGTGGCTGGCCCCGCTGAGATGGAGGAGCTACTCAACAAGGCGCTGGAAGTGCTGTCGCCAGACCAGTTGTGGGTAAACCCGGACTGTGGGCTGAAGACACGCCGTTGGGAAGAGGTTGAGCCATCTCTGGAGCACATGGTTGAGGCGGCCAAGGCAATGCGTTTGAAGGCAAAGGCCTAGCCCATCATGTCAGGCATCCACGCAACCGACCCCGCCCAGGCCCGAGAGGCGTTCAAGCAAGCTGCTGCGTTTCTCGCGGATACTGTCGCACGCATCCCTGACGACAAGTGGGCAGCTCCTGCTTTGGGCGTGTGGAACCTACGGGAGCTTGTGGGTCACTCAGATAGAGCCTTGATGGGGCTAGAGCGCTTTGTTGGCGACACCGCTGACGCGCCGGAGATAGAGAGTCCCGCTGGCTATTACATCAAGGCTATGGCCCCCGCTGACATCAATGAGCAGGTGGCCGAAGGCGGCCGCCGTGCAGCCGCTTCCCTGGGCGACAATCCATCAGCCAAGGTCCGTGAGTCAGCGCAACAGGTGACGGGCGTGCTGGACTCGCTGGCAGACCCTTTGGTCATACGTTCCCAGGCGGGTGCGATACGGCTTGAGGACTACCTGGCGACCCGCGTGGTGGAGTTGCTGGTGCATACCTTGGACATAGCAACTGCCGCAGGGCTGGACGTTGAGCCGCCTCCGCTGTCCATGGGCATGGTGCTGAACGTGTTATCTGACCTGGCAGTAGCGAAAGGCACGGCTCCCGATGTGGCGATGGCGCTCACGGGCCGCAGGCCGCTGCCAGACGGCTTCTCGGTGCTGGGGTAGGATGACCACTTCCCTTCAACACACACCTCTCTATGAGACCCACGTTAGCCTGGGTGGACGGATGGTGCCGTTTGCCGGGTGGGAGATGCCGGTGCAGTACCCGCAGGGCATCCTTGCCGAGGCCCGCGCCGTCCGTAACAAGTCAGGCATATTCGACGTCTCTCACATGGGGCGCATATTCGTGGAAGGCGCAGACGCGCAAGCGCTACTGAACTGGGTCCACACAGGCGACATTGGCCTGGAGATGCCGTTGAGTCGCGCACGTTATGGGCTGCTATGCAACGAGGCCGGCGGCATCATTGACGATTGCATCATCTATCGCCTGAGTGAGCAGCGGTACCTGCTGGTGGCCAACGCCTCCAACACGCCTGAGGTGCTCACCTGGGTAACCCGCTGGCGGGACGAGCGTTTCCCCAACGTCACGCTGGACGACGCTACGAACCGCATTGCTATGATTGCGTTACAGGGGCCTGATGCCGTCGCCGTCATGGCAACGCTGTCAGACTTCGACCCAGCTACAACACGGCAATTTCGCATCGTGGAAGCTACCATTCAGGGCAAGCCAGCGCTGGTCGGTCGCACAGGGTACACGGGTGAGGATGGCGTGGAGATCATGCCAGCTTCAGCGGACGCGGCATGGCTCTGGGGCCTGCTGATGGAACATGGCGCAACGCCAGCCGGGCTTGGCGCACGGGACGTGCTGCGATTGGAGGCGGCGCTGCCCCTACACGGCAACGACATATCACCCGAGACCAACCCCCTTGAGGCGGGTCTTGAACGGTTCCTAGCTTTGGATAAGGGTGATTTCTGCGGCGCGGTCGCCCTCCGGGCCATTCAGGCCAACGGACCGGCACGGCAATTGGTTGGTTTTCAAACTGTTGAGAAGGGCGCACTGCCCAGAGCGCATTCGGGTATCGTAGTGGACGGCCAACGTGTTGGTGAGGTGTCCAGCGGCGGCTATTCACCCACGCTTGACAGGAATATAGGCCTCGGATATGTTCCAGCACAGTCAGTGTCCCCTGGGAGCCGCATCCAGGTGGACGTTCGCGGCAACCTGATAGACGCTGAAGTCGTGCGGACTCCCTTTTATTCAAGGCCAAGGTAACTGCAATGCCCATCCCCGCCGACCGCAAGTACTCCAAGGAACACGAGTGGGTGTTGATGGAATCTGATGGCTCCGCTCGCATTGGCATCACTGACTTTGCGCAGACTGAGCTTGGCGACGTGGTGTACGTACAGCTTCCGGGCGTGGGCGACACCGTGACCCAGTTCTCTCAGATGGGTGAAGTGGAGTCAGTCAAGGCAGTGTCGGAGCTCTTCTGCCCTATCAGCGGCGAGGTCACGGAGGTCAACGACGCCGTGGTCAAGAAGCCGGAGGTGGTCAACACTGACCCCTACGCAGAGGGCTGGCTGATTAAGGTTAAGGTCTCCAACGCTTCGGAGTTGGACAGCCTGCTGGACGCGGAAGCGTACGGCAAACTCACAGGAGAGGGCTAACCCTCTCACCCGATTTCGCACCGATAAACTGAAAGGACTGAAGGCCCTCGCTGGCCGACTATGGCGGACTCTCAGCTCACTTCCCCTTACATCCCGAATACGGTCGACGAACAAGCCGCAATGCTTCAGGCCATTGGCGTTGACTCCGTTGACGACCTTTTCCAGGACATTCCTGCTGAGTTCCGCAACCCTGGGCTGAACATGCCCGCGCCGCTCTCCGAGATGGAGGTGCTGCAAGAGCTCCAACGCCTCAGTGAGCGCAACCTCTACCCTGGTCGCTACGCCAGCTTCCTGGGCGCGGGCGTCTACCGACACTTCACACCATCAGTGGTAAGCGCGCTGGTGAGCCGCGGTGAGTACCTGACCTCCTATACGCCCTATCAGGCGGAGGCATCACAGGGCACGCTCCAATCAACCTTTGAATTTCAGACCATGTCCAGCCAGATCATGGGCATGGAGGTGGCCAACGCTGGTATGTATGACGGCGCAACGAGCCTTGCTGAGGCCGCGCTCATGGCATGCCGCATCACGAAGCGGGGACGTGTGGCCATTGTGGACACAGTCGCGCCGAACTACGCAGAGGTGGTGCGTACCTACGCAGAGCCTCAGGGCATAGAGGCCTACACGGTTTCCAGCAGCGTACGGGAGCTCCAGCCTGGCACCGCATGCCTCTTGGTGCAAAGCCCCAATTTCTTTGGCTACCTTGAGGACATGGGCGGACTGACGGACGTGGCCCACAACCACGGCGCGCTCATGTGTACATCCGCAGACCCCGTAGCCATGAGCATGTTCAAGTCACCCGGCGCGTACGGCGTCGACATCGCTACGGCTGAGGGGCAGGCGCTAGGCGTGCCACCTAGCTTTGGCGGGCCTTACGTGGGCATTTTCACCTGTAAGCAAGAGTTCTTCCGCCAGATGCCAGGGCGCATAGCGGGACGAACCACTGACACCCAGGGCCGCACCGGCTACGTGCTGACGCTCCAAACACGAGAGCAGCACATACGGCGGGAGCGCGCCACTTCAAACATCTGCACCAGCACGGCACTCATTGGCCTGATGGCTACCATTTACGTAGCGTGCATGGGCAAGCAGGGGCTGCGCCGTGTAGCAGAGATTTGCTACCACAAGGCCCACTATGCGGCGGGCCAAATTGCTGAGATACCAGGCTACAGCCTGCCCATGGAGGGCACGTTCTTCCAGGAATTTGTGGTGCGCTGTCCCCGGCCCCCGGCTGAGATCAACGCCGCGCTCCAAGACAGGGGCATCATTGGCGGACTGGACGTCAGTGACCTGACACCCAACGGAATGCTGATCTGCGTTACTGAGGTCAACAGTCGTCGAGAGATAGACAGTCTGGTATCAGCATTGAAGGAGATTGGCTGATGGTGCAGAAGCAGCAATTGCCAATCACGTCTGAGGACTACCAGCGTCGCCTGCTAATGGACAGGAGCGTACCGGGCCGCACGGGCGTCTCTCTTCCGGCCTTGGACGTTCCTGAACAGCCACTGCCCGACACCGGTATGCTGCGTGACGACCTTGAGCTGCCGGAGGTCTCCGAGGGCGAGGTGGTCCGCTACTTCACGAACATCAGCCAGCTCAACTTCTCCATAGACACCAACTTCTACCCACTGGGTAGCTGCACTATGAAGTACAACCCACGCGTGAATGAGGCCACGGCCTCTTTGCCTGGGCTTGCACAACTCCACCCTCGGCAGTCGCCAGAACAAGCCCAGGGCGCGCTGGAATTACTGCACGGCCTCCAGGAGTACCTGAAAGAGGTCACAGGCATGCAGGGGTGTGGCCTGGTCCCTCTAGCAGGTGCTCACGGTGAACTCTCCGGCATCCTTATGATGCGCGCCTACCACGTGGCCAACGGCGGCAGTCACCGGCGGAAGATGCTGATTCCTGATACCGCCCATGGGACCAACCCGGCGTCGGCAGCTATGGGTGGCTTCGATGTGGTTGCCATACCGTCTGACGCGGACGGCAACATGGATATGGAGGCCTTGCGACGCGAGGCGACGGACGACCTAGCAGGTGTGATGTTCACGCAGCCAACGACCCTTGGGCTATTTGACACCCACGTTGTGGAGATGTGCCGGATAATCCATGAGGCTGGCGGCCTGGTCTACGGCGACGGCGCAAACATGAATGCCATCCTGGGACGCGTGAAGCTGGCCGACCTTGGCTTTGACGTGGTCCACCTGAACCTCCACAAAACCTTCAGCACGCCTCACGGCGGCGGTGGCCCCGGCGCGGGGCCGGTATGCGTCAATGAGCGTTTGCTGCCCTTCCTGCCAGAGCCTGTGATCAGCGTGGAGAAGTCCAGTGACGGCGACCGCTACGTGTTCAGTCGTCCTGCCCAGAGCATTGGGCGTTTGGGCGGGTTCTTTGGCTCCTTTGGCGTGCTGGTGCGGGCGTACACGTACATCACGCTCCTAGGAGGCCAGGGCATGCTGGACATCAGCGGAAACGCGGTGCTGAACGCTAATTATCTGAAGGAGCAGTTGCGGGGCTACTTTGACCTGCCCTATGACCGCATCTGCATGCATGAGGTGGTCTTCTCCGCCAAGCTCCATAAGGGAGTGAAGGCGCTGGACGTGGCGAAGCGATTGCTGGACTTTGGCTTCCACGCCCCCACTATGTACTTCCCGTTGGTGGTGGATGAGGCGCTGATGATTGAACCCACGGAGACGGAGTCCAAGGAGACGATGGACGCCTTTGCCGAGGCGCTGCGACGGATTGACGACGAGGCCGCCAACGACCCCGACTTCCTCCATGCCGCGCCTCACAGCACGCCTGTCTCCCGTCTTGATGAGGCGAAGGCCGCGCGCCAGCCCTACCTGCGCTGGCGGCCGGACTAGCCCCTTTACGTCAAGCCGCCACTCCTCTATCCTCCACCTACGCGCCTCCCAGGAGCGCGCAATACCAATACGAGGTACCAATCCATGGTTGATGTAGGGCAGCCAGCCCCTGATTTTACGCTGAAGGGCCATGACGGAGAGTCCGTCACGCTCAGTCAGTTCAAAGGCGACAAGTACGTAGTCTTATCGCTATACCCAGCCGCCTTCACCGGTGGCTGAACGAACCAGACCTCCTCGCTCAACCGCGCAAGGGCGCAGTTCGAGGAGAAAGGGGCCCAGGTACTGGGCCTAAGTTCAGACCCCTCCGCCGCTCTCAAGTCATGGGCGGGCTCCATGGGTGGCGTTGGCTATCCCCTGCTGGCCGACTTCTGGCCTCACGGTGAGGTGCTCCGTGCATACGGATACCTCAATGAGGAGCGAGGAACGGCACGGCGGGCAGCGGTGATCATCGACAAAGAAGGCATTGTCCGGTGGGTGAACACCTATGAGCCAGGGACGGTCCCAACGCCAGAGGAGCTCCTTGGCGCACTGGACAAAATCCAAGGCTAAGCAGAACGTAGTACGGCAAACATGGGCCGCCCCACTGTGGGCGGCCCGTTTCGATTGTTAAACAGGGACGCTAACGAACAACTATGGCAAAAAAAGCAACAGAGAAGAGCGCATCCAGGCCCCTTGAGGCTGGCGAGGTTGTGGTGCTGCGGGACCGACGGGAGCGTCGCTACCGCGTGAAGCTCAAGCCCGGAGGCGAGTACCACACGCACATGGGGCCTCTCTCCCATGACGACCTCATTGGCCATGAGGAGGGCGGTTTTGTGGCCACCACCAAGGGGAATAAGTTCCTGGTACTGCGCCCCACGCTAACGGAGGCGGTGCAAGAGTTGCCACGCCACAGTCAGGTCATCTACTCCAAGGACCTGGGCGCAATCCTCATGCACGGTGACATCTTTCCTGGCGCCCGCGTGTTGGAGATAGGCCTTGGTTCTGGCGCGACGTCGTCAGCCCTTCTGCGTGCCATTGGTCAGGGAGGGTCGCTGGTGACGTACGAGGTGCGTGAAGAGGTCATTGAAGGCGCGAAACGTAACATTGCAGAGCTTGTCGCGGACCCATCGAACCATACTGTGCAGCTACGTGACGCCTACGAAGAGGGGATCAGCGAGCAAGGCTTGGACCGCATTGTGATGGACGTGCCGGAGCCATGGCGTTTGGTGGAGCGAGCGGCTGGCGCCCTCAGGCCGGGGGGCATCCTGCTGAGCTATCTCCCTACGGTACTCCAGGTACACCAACTGGGAATGGCGTTGCAAGAAGAGCGTCGTTTTCAACTACCGGAGACTGTGGAGTTGCTGGAACGGCCCTGGCATGTGACCAAGCAGAGCATCCGCCCTGAGCATCGTATGATTGCCCACACTGGGTTCATCACCACGGCGCGCCGCTGTGAGCCAGCCCCTGCGTGGGGTAAGCCTGTCGTGGAAACGGTGGCGGTGGAGGCTGTGGAGGCTGAAGCAGACCCTCTCACGTAATCAGGTCATGCCATGAGGGAAGGTCCGGCACTTCCTGGTTGGCCGGGTTGCTGAACAGGTGGTCCAACGTGAGCATTGGTGGGTATTCCAGAAGCTCCGAGGCGATGAGCGGCTCTTCACCAGTGAAACCCTGAAGCGGCGCGTCCGGCACATTCTTGCCAAGGGCCAACACTTTAAAGCCGCCCATTCCGTCTGACCCAGTCAGCATGTCGGCGGCCTTCAGGTTGGCGTGGCGCACCTGCGCGGATAAATCACGCCGCTGGTCAATGGCCTCCCGGTACTGCCCCAAGCCCAGACCCATAAGGAAGTCTCGTTGGGTTGTGTAGCCACGAACGGTGAACCCGTGACGCTCCGCGGCACGCATGACGCTGGTGAACTCCACGTGCACGCTGATGTCCTGGCTCCCCACATGCTGGTAGGGATTGGCGTTCATCGTGTGCCGGTAATAGCAACGGAGCGTCCCACGCCGGCGGCTCTCATCGTAGAAAACCGGCGCGTCGTGGCCATAGTCGATGAGCAAGACGTAGCCTTGCGTGATGCTACGTGAGAGATCGCTGAACCATTCATCCAAGCCAAGGTTGACCTCGGCACGGTAGCCCTCCGAAAGCCGGACCCCAAGGTCAGCGAAGCGCTCCGCTAATGTCGGTACGGAAAGTGAACCGATCTGCTCGGACAGGGCTCCATCAGGGCTCAACGTTACGTACACCTCGCGCAATTCGCCCTGCTCTAGCGTAACGCGATGGACGGGCATGGCGTCCAGCAGTTCGTTGGCCAGCACGCACCCGGTGAGCGACCGGAACGGCAATGCGCCGGACTGAACCCGTTGGAGCTTGGAGCCGGGCGCGCTCCGATAGGGCTGAACGTCCACGCCCACGTAGGCAAGGGCGCTGGAGAACGGTGACGATAGCCCATGTAGGTGGGCCAAGGCGTCCCCAGCAAGGCGGCCATTGCCTGCGCCAAGCTCCACGGCCCAGAATTTGGCGGGCGAACCGAGCAGATCCCATTGCTGCTGGAGCAGGTGGCTAATCAACGTTCCAAAGAGTGGATGTGTGTGAGGCGCGGTGAAAAAATCACCCGTCACGCCCACGGGGTTCCGGGTTGCATAGTAGCCGCCCTCAGGCCAGTAGAGCGCCAGTGAATGGAACTCTTCAAAGGTGATGGCACCCTTGGCCTGTATACGGGCCTTTATTTCATCGCTGACATCATGCATTGTCGGTATGCGACCGCCGTGGCAATTCTTTCATAAAAATCAAACGCCCCGATGTGACATCGGGGCGTTCAAGTTAGTGACGCAGTGGCTTAAAGGCTGGAAGCTGCCGGAATAGGTTGGCTACGGTGCAGATGGTTGCCATCCGATTCCCAGCTTGTAACCTGGATGGAATTTTTAAATTCCCGGATGACGCCACACACCTTGCATACTCCGTTGCTGGTGGGACCATTGGGGCTTTCAATAACCCAATGGTGGCAACAATCAGATTCCTCTTCTTCGACTTCCTCCGCCTCGACAACCTCAACTGATGCGTCTATCTCCTGCATATTCATCCCCTCCCCCTGGTGATGAAACCCGCCAAATTCCGCTGTCTAGCCTCGTTGCTCTATCGGTGTGTACACCAAGTCCTGGGGGCCAACATACTGAAGCAGTGGACGAAGCAGGATGTTCGCTTTCTGTTGCTCCAGAATCTGGACCACGTACCCAGGGACTCGGGCAATGGCAAATATTGAAATGAACAGGTCTTCAGGGATGCCTAGTAAGTAGTAGACAGAGCCTGACCAGAAGTCCACGTTGACGCAGATGCCACGCGCCGCATAGGGGCGCATCTGCTCCTCAACTTTGCTGAGGATGCGGAACCACTGAGGTTGACCTTTCTTCTCTGCAAGAAGCTGAGAGCCTGACCTGAGGTGCCGTGCCCTGGGATCCTCCGCCTTATAGACGCGGTGACCAAACCCCATGATGCGCTCACGGCGCTCACGGCGGCCTTTGAGATACTCTTCCACGTTTGATTCATCGCCAATTTCCAGGGCCATCTTCATGACGCCTTCAGCAGCTCCGCCGTGCAGCGGGCCCTTTAGTGTGGCGATACCGGATACCACTCCGGCATGCAGGTCAGCTTCTGTGCTGGCTGTGACCCGGGCGGCAAATGCGGATGCGTTGGAACCATGGTCCAAGTGGACAATGAAGTCTTTGTCCATGAGTTCAATAGTGTCTTTATCCTGTCGCTCTCCCAGCAGCATGTAGAGGAAGTTGCCGGAGTGGTTGAGACTAGCGTCTGGTTTGACCACGGGCTGGTTGCTGCGCAAGCGGTGATGGGCAGCGACGATGGTGGCTGCCTGGGCCGTAACCCTGATGCCTTTGCGGAGAGTGGCCTCTCTGGACTTGTCTTCAGTCTCCGGGTCAAATGCGGACAAAGCTGACATGGCGGTGCGAAGTACGTCCATGGGATGGGCGTGTTTCGTTTTATCAATGATGTCATAGACCTCTTCTGGGAGGTCACGGGCTGCGCGGAGTGCGGAATCAAATCCATCAAGCTGTGCTTGAGTGGGAAGGCTGCCGTGCATTAGGAGGTAGACAGTCTCTTCAAAGGACGAATTCTCTGCCAGGTCATGGATGTCATAGCCCTGATAGATGAGTTTCCCGATATCCCCGATTACATCGCTGGACTCGGTTGTGTCAAAGAATACATCCTTGAGTCCTCGCTTGAGTTCAATCCCTTCGACCTTTTGGGCCATTCTTCATCCTCCCCGGCGAGTTCTTAAGAAGCTTCCGTGGACTGATAATGCTGTAGCCATTTCAGGAAGCAAGCTACCACTATAATTAAAGCGTGCGGACTATACCAGACCGCACGAGTTCTCGCCAACAGCATCTAAAAGAAAATAAGTGTATGCGCGCCAGTTATGGTTTTCGGAGTCTCGGCTGCGGATTCCGCAGGTTTAGGCCATCCGGAAAGCTAAGTAAGTATAGCATTGGCAGCATGAAGTGTCAATCTGACATCGCGGCCACAAGTAGCCTCCGAAAGAACCGTTTTTGGGTTCCGGTGGCATCTCCTGTTTTTCTCTGTACGGTGTGCTTTTTGCGTGTCTTTTCGATTGACACTCCGTAGCCCTGGGGGTATCTTAAACGGTAGATTGCCACCTACTTGTAGGGTGCTGGAAATCTCACAAAATTCCGAACCCGTAACTTGCAGCGCAATCCTTCACTGAATTAAGTATCAAACGACACGCGCGGCACCGGATTAGGTAGCTTTTTAAGTAGATTGGCCGCAACTAATTACGGCGCTCCTTTGGAGGAATCTGGCATGGCCAGTCGAAATGAGATTGTTGTTCGGTTTGCAGGAGAGGGCGGTCAGGGAGTAGTAACGGCGGCAGAATTGCTCGCCAGGGCCGCTACGGCGGTGGGGTATCACGCCCTTACTTTTGCTACGTTCCCCTCTCAGATTCTTGGTGGGCCCACGTGGACCCAAGCACGCCTCTCCACTGAAATAGTGCGAAGCCCCGGTGATTCAGTGGACGTGCTGGTGGCCTTCAATGAGGAGGCTTACAACACCCACGAAGTAGAGGTCCGCGACGGGGGCGTGATCATGCACGACCCGTCCTTCACCCCAACACCCCGCGACGGCATCAAGTCCTTTTCCATCCCCTTTGACGAATTAGCCAAGCAGACAGGCGAGTCCCGGTCAGCCAATATGGTTGTGCTAGGAGCGCTAGCTCACTTGGTAAGCATGCCCCAGCAATACCTGGAGACCTTCTTGGAGAGCCGGTTCGCTGGGCGTGACCAGGTCATTAAAGCGAACCTCATGGCCTTAGGCCTAGGCAGGGACCAAGTAAAGGATGAAACGCCAATAGGTGACCTGGGGACTCCAAACCGGCCAGACTATGAACAGATATTCATCAAGGGCAATGATGCGCTCTCCATTGGCGCTCTTGCCGCAGGGTTGGACTACTACGTGGGCTACCCCATCTCACCCGCCACTCCCATCCTTATCTTCATGGAGCGACACTTGGTGGGAGAGGGCCAATTTGCTTACCAGGTCAGTTCAGAGATTGAGGCTATTGGCTCTCTGTTGGGAGGAGGGTTCTCCGGCAGAAAGGCAATGACCGCAACCTCAGGGCCTGGATTTTCTCTGATGTCAGAGGGTATTGGCCTCAGTTGGATGACGGAGATACCGTTGGTTGTTGTGGACGTCCAGCGCGGCGGCCCAGCCACCGGCCTACCCACCAAAACCGAACAGTCAGACCTCCTGGCCGCACTTCACCCCGCCCACGGCGACGTGGAGTTGCCGGTCATTGCACCAGGCACGGTGGAGGAGTGCTTCTACGCCGCTATTGTCGCCATCAACTGGGCGGAGCGGTACCAAGGCCCGGTGATTATTTTAAGTGAACACTCTCTGGCAGAACGGGCGCAGAATATCCCGAAGCCAGACGTCTCTGCGGTGAAGCCCGAGACTCGCGATATCTATAAGGGCGACGATGGCTACCTTCGCTACGAGGCGTGGGAGCGCTCTCCCATGCCCATCCCCGGTTCTCCCGGCGCTTACATTGCCAACGGGTCAGAGCACGACTCCTACGGGGACACGACTCACTTACCCAGCCGCCACGTCCAGATGACTGAGCGCCGCTTCAGCAAGCTCAAGCTGCTGGAGGATGGGACGTTTGAGAGTGAGAACACCAAGGAGCCCATAGCCCTGATGACGTGGGGCGGCTCCAAAGGTTCAACGCGAGACACTTACGAAGCGCTGAAGGAGGAGGGCGTCAACCTGGCGTGGTACTACACCATGTTCATAAATCCCCTACCCCCTGAACTCCTTAAGGAATTACGCCAAAAGGAATTGGTCATTGTGCCTGAGTTGAATTACCTAGGACAGTTTGCTAGCAGGCTCCGGTCTTTGGGCGTGAACGCTGAGGCAATCACCCAATACACTGGTCTGCCGTTCCGAGTAAGTGAGTTGGGCCAGCGCATAAAGGACCGTCTTGGATCCAGCGCTGCGCGGATGGTGAAGGCATGAGCGCAAAGAACCCCGAGTATGATTTTGCATGGTGCCCTGGCTGTGGCGACTTTGGAGTGCGCCGCGCCCTGGAATTTGCCATGAATGACCGGATGGTGAAGACAGAGCTTGCCATGGAGAACAATGTGGTTGTGGCGGGCATTGGCTGCTCAGGTAACCTAGTGCATCTGATGGAAGGCCCTCAGCCCTACGGCTTCCACGGCATTCACGGTCGTTCACTCCCCATAGCCATGGGAGTGAAGATGGCAAAGCCTGACCTGAACGTTGTGGTGGTTGCCGGAGACGGCGACTTCCTCAGCATTGGCATGGAGCACATTGGCCCTCAGGCCCAGCGGAACCTAGACATCTGTGCGGTTGTGATGGACAACGGAGTGTATGGCCTCACCAAGGGCCAGAGCTCTCCCACCACTGAGCTTGGCACCATTACCAGTTCCACTCCTTATGGCAAGATGGAGTCTCAACTGAACCCCATGGACCTCTACTTGGCTCTGGGCGTTTCATTCATTGCCTCTGGGTATTCCAGCAAGCCCCGTGAGTTGGCTGAGTACATCACTCAGGGCATGAACCACCCCGGCTTCTCCATTATCCATGTGCAGTCACCTTGCACTACGTATAACGACACGTATGAAGTCTTGAAGGGCAGCAAGGCCAAAGGCATAGCTCCAGGCACCTGGTACCTCCCCGAAGGCTACGACCCCACAGACCGTGAGGCAGCCCGTCAGGCGGTGAACACAGCCGGTGTGCCTTTGGGCATCATCTACAATGATGAGAGCAGGCCAACGCTGACACAGAAGATTGAGGATGCCCGCGCGGTGGCGAAGCCTTCCACTGCCGCTGAGTTGATAGAGTCTCTGATCATTTAGCCTCAGAGCTGCGGAATTGTTGAGCATGATAAAAGGCCCGGTGCTGAATGCACCGGGCCTTTTACGTATGGTTTATACGGAATCAGCAGTTAGCCTTGCGTACGCTTCAAGTACGGTGCCAATTGCTCACGCCG
>CAVOAJ010000010.1:0-18313 GCA_963693605.1 Dehalococcoidia bacterium
CCGACGCCAGCGCACAGCACAACGCGCCACGGGCTAGCCTTGAGAATCCGGGCCGTGGCCCGGCCCAACTCAAAAGCTCGCTTGGGTGAAATTGGCAGTGGGTCATTGGGGTTCAGGGGCGCTAGGCCATCACTGCCCCGCTGTCGCATACCAAAAGGGTTCATGGAGACAGGCACTATTGGCGTGTTGAACTCAAAGCGGTCAATGTCCAAGTGAGTGACCACACCGCAGAAGGTGTGTGCCATCCCGTTGGGGTGACGAGCCTCGGTTGAGTACGTGGGGTCAAACCCCGCGTCTTGGAGCCCACGCACCAGATGGAGCGCACCTGCGGGGTGGCCTTTGATGGTAGCCATGCGCTCAGGGTCCTGGCCAAAGGCGTTGCCCAGGGGCTTGTCAGCACCAAACAGGCTAGCGCCAATGGAGCCGTCAAACAGCTTGCTTTGGACTTCTTCATGGGCCTGTATGACGTACGGCGCGATGCAGTAGTTGCCCAGGGACTCACGGGCGTCCTTGGACCAGATGAGAATGAAGTCTGGCTTGAAGTCGTCTATCGTGCCGCGAATCTTGCGGAGTATCTCAAACTGTCGCTGCTGCTTCTCAATGCCAGCCGCCCTGCCGAAGTCGTCGCTCCACTCCTTCTGCATGGGTTCAGGCCAGTTCTTGGGGTCTTTGGTTTCCGGCTTGTAGTGGGTGCCGGTGCTGAGCCCGGAGTATAAAACTCCGGTCATGCCACCGGGCGCCTCCCGAAGCATGGGAAAGTCAGTTGTGCCAATGCCGAGTATTTCTGCCATGGTCCCTCTCTTTCAAATAGTCGCTAGCAAAGCTTACGATGCCTTGCTGCCCAGAATGTTGAGTGCCGCGCCCGCCTTGAACCATTCAATGTGCTCTTGGTTCATGGTCTGGTGCAACTGTATATCTTCCACCGAGCCATCTGCGTGGTGCAACTTGGCCGTTACATCCTTGCCTGGCACCAAGTCCTGCAACCCCACAATGCTGATGCGGTCTGTCTCCTGGACCTTGTCATAGTCAGCAGGGTTAGCGAAGGTGAAGGGCAAGAGGCCCTGCTTCTTGAGGTTGGATTCGTGGATGCGGGCGAAGCTGCGTACAATGACGGCAACCGCGCCGAGCAGTCGTGGCGACATTGCGGCGTGCTCACGGCTGCTCCCTTCACCATAGTTCTCGTCGCCAATCGCCACCCAGCGCAGGCCACGGCTCTTATAGTCGCGGGCCACTTCAGGGAAGCTCTGAGTCTCTCCGCTTGCCTGGTTCAGCCCTTTGCCCTCCGCGCCGGTGTAGGCGTTGACCGCGCCAAGGAACGCATTGTCACTGAGCTTGTCCAGGTGGCCTCGGAGTCGGAGCCATGGCCCTGCCGGTGAAATGTGGTCAGTGGTGCACTTGCCCTTGGCCTTGAGGAGTATCTGTACCTCCTCAAAGTCTTTGCCGTCCCATGCGGGAAAGGGGGCCAGCAACTGGAGGCGGCTGCTGTTTGGGTCTACCACCACGTTAACGCCGCTGCCGTCCTCAGCAGGGGCCTCGTAGCCATAGCCACGGCCAATGAAGCCGTTCTCCGGCACCTCAGGAGCGGGTGGAGGCGGCTCTAGCATGTACTCCGTGCCGTCCGGCGCCTTCAGCGTGTCTGTAAGCGGGTTGAAGGACAGGCTGCCCGCCAGTGCGAAGGCCATCACAATCTCAGGGCTGGTGATGAACGCATTGGTGGCGGAGTTGCCGTCGTTACGAGCAGGGAAGTTGCGGTTGAATGAGTTGACGATGCTGTTGGGCTCGCCAAGCTTCATGTCTGAGCGGCGCCACTGGCCAATGCACGGGCCACAGGCGTTAGCCAGTACCGTGGCGTCCACGGCCTCCAACTCCGCAGCAAGTCCGTCCCGGGAGATGGTGGCGTTCACCGTCTCAGAGCCAGGAGTGACCAGCAGAGCAGTTACGGCCTTCGCGCCATGAGCGCGCGCCTGTCGCGCTACGCTAACGGTCCGGCTGATGTCTTCATATGACGAGTTGGTGCAGCTCCCAATCAGCGCTGCGGATACCTTGTCCGGGTAGCCTTCCTTGATCACAGCTGCCTTCATTTCAGAGATGGGGCGCGCCAGGTCAGGCGTGTGGGGACCCACAACGTGAGGCTCCAAAGTAGATAGGTCAATCTCAACAATACGGTCAAAGAACTTCTCAGGGTTGGCTTCAACCTCAGCGTCCGCTGTAAGCAGGTGCTTATGGGAATTGGCCAGGTCCGCCAGGTCGCCACGGTCAGTAGCGCGAAGGTAGGTCTCCATCCGGCTGTCGTAAGGGAAGATGGAGGTGGTGGCGCCAAGCTCAGCGCCCATGTTGCAGATGGTGGCCTTGCCCGTGGCGCTCAGGCTCTGGGTGCCTGGGCCAAAGTACTCCACCACCGCGTTGGTGCCGCCCTTCACCGTGAGGATGCCCGCCAGCTTGAGAATCACGTCCTTGGGGGCAGTCCAACCACTGGGCGCGCCAGTCAGCTTCACGCCTATCATCTTTGGGTACAGTACCTCCCAGGGAAAGCCCGCCATAACGTCCACGGCGTCTGCTCCGCCCACGCCAGAGGCAAAGGTGCTAAGCCCACCGGCGTTGGGACTGTGAGAGTCTGTGCCAATGAGCATGCATCCGGGGAAGGCGTAGTTCTCTATATTCACCTGGTGAATGATTCCGGAGCCCGGTCCCCAGAAGCCAATCCCGTACTTGTTGGAAGATGACCGCAGGAAATCGTAGATCTCCTTGTTCTCAATGATGGCCTCGCCGGTGTCGCTCTTGGCGTTGGCGCGGGCCTGGATGAGGTGATCACAGTGGACGGTGGTGGGCACGGCCGTCTGGGGGCGTCCCGCCTGCATGAACTGAAGGATGGCCATTTGGCCGGTCACGTCTTGCAGCGCTACCCGGTCAGGCCGGAGCATGAGGTAGCTTGAGCCGGGCTCAAGCTCCGCATTCGCGGCATCATCCAGGTGGCCAAAGATTTGCTTCTCAGCGTAGGTGAGCGGCCTGTTCAGGCGCTTGCGCACTGCTTCCAGGCGCTGCTCCATCTTTCGGTACGTCTCCTCCACAAACTGGGGCGTGGAGTCAACCAAAGAGACTGCCATATCTTTCCTCCTCAACGTGGAGCGTGGTGTGGGCCTGGCGCCCGTACCCGCATTTTACAAGGGTATCTGCACAGTCTGGCAACGCGCCTGCCGGAAACTCTCGGACTGTAGCGGGCGTAGATTATCACGAGAGTCAGCACCTTGCATCAATCAGCCTGTCCCCGTGCTATCCTGAGCTTGCTATGTACGTGATAGGCACAGCAGGCCACGTAGACCACGGCAAGTCCACTCTTATCCAGGCCCTTACCGGCATTGACCCTGACCGCCTCCGTGAGGAGAAGGAACGGGGCATGACCATTGACCTGGGTTTCGCGTGGATAACGCTGCCCAGCGGCCGCGAGGTCAGCATCGTCGACGTGCCGGGCCATGAGCGGTTCATCAAGAACATGCTGGCTGGCGTTGGCGGGATAGACCTCGCCATGCTGGTTGTCGCCGCTGACGAGTCGGTGATGCCTCAGACACGAGAGCATCTGGCCATCTTAGACCTGTTGCAGGTCAAGCGTGGCCTGGCCGTGGTCACCAAGAGCGACCTGGTGGACAGCGAGATGTTGGAGTTGGTGCAGCTTGAGGTGGAGGACGTCCTGGCAGGTACCTCAATGAAGGGTTCTCCTGTGCTGCCCGTCTCTGCGACAACGGGCCAGGGTCTCGACGAGTTACTGGCGGCTGTGGACGCTGCGCTGGATGCCACGGAGGAACGCAGGGACGTGGGCAGACCGCGGCTGGCGGTGGACCGAGTGTTCACCATGAGCGGCTTCGGCACCGTGGTGACTGGCACACTTATAGACGGCGTACTGCGTCTAGGGCAAGAGGTGGAATTGCTGCCCAGCGGCGTGAAGGGCCGCGTCCGTGGCCTCCAGAGCCACCGCACCAAGCTGGAGGAGGCGCAGCCGGGAAGCCGCGTGGCCGTGAACCTCAGTGGTGTGTCACCCGACGAAGTAGCGCGCGGCGACGTGCTTACCATCCCCGGCTGGCTCCGTCCTTCCAAGGCCATCGACGTACGGCTCCATCTGCTGGCAGATGCCGTCAAGGCCATACCTCACAATCACCCCGTGACCTTCTTTGCCCACACAACCGACACGCCCGCCAAGGTGAGACTTCTGGAGCAAAACGCTCTGGAACCTGACGAAGAGACCTGGGCACAGGTGGTCTTGGACGACCCGGTGCCTCTGGTACGTGGCGACCACTTTGTCATACGGTCCGCAGACGCGACGCTGGGTGGCGGCATAGTCGTTGACCTGCACGCACGACGCCATCGGCGTCATTACGCGCCCACCATCCAACGGCTGGAGGTGCTGGCCCAAGGGAGCCCCACAGCACAGCTTATCCAGGCGTTGGAAACCCAGGAGCCTGCCGACATCACCACGCTGGCCCGCAAGGCCAACATCGCAGAGGCTGAGGGGGTACGACTCGCAGGAGAGGCTGTCGCAGAGGCGAGCGTTATCGTTTTGGGCGACGGCCCTCTAGCACCAACGTCGGTGCTGTACACCATGGCTGGCTGGTCCAAGCTATCAGGCAAGGCGCTCCAGGCGTTGGCGGCCTTCCATGCGCAATACTCTCTCCGCAGCGGCATGCCCCGGGAAGAACTACGTACGCGGCTGGGACTCTCTGCTTCAAATTTCACTCCTGCTCTACAGCATCTGGTGAACGCGGGTACAGTAGTGGAATCGAATGCTTTGGTACAACTGCCAGACCATCAAGTCGCCGTGTCCGACGCGCAACGCAAGCAGATGGACGCCTTTGTCGCCGCGCTGGAGGCTCAGCCCTACGCACCGTCGCCGCCTGCCTTGGACTCGCAGCTTGTGAACCTCTTAGTTGACGAGGGCCGCGTGGCTAAGGCCACTGATGGCGTTGTCTTTGCCGCCGCCGCCTATAACGAGATGCTGAGCAAGGTAACGTCGCACCTGGAAGCCACCGGTAAAATCACCGTGGCTGAGGTCCGCGATATGTTCGGCACCAGTCGCAAGTACGCCTTGTCGTTACTGGAACACTTGGACGAACTGAAAGTGACCCGCCGCACCGGTGACGAACGGGTATTGATGCAGAGGTAGGGAAGCTCCATGGGCCTAGACCTTTCACAAACAGCGGCGCAGCTTGGCGGAGTAACCTCCGGCCTGAAAAGCCGTAGGTCGGCCAAGGCGGAGGCAGTTGTGCAGGCGCGGCGGCTGCTTAAAGAAACCGACGCCCAGGTTATCGAAGAGCGACGCAACGCCGGCAAGTTTTCGTGGCGCTCTGTGGCGGCGCTTTCACCTGACGCGGCCGCTGTCCACGACGCTCCCCCATTGCCTGCCGACTACGCCGTCGCTGCTGTCGATGGCTCGCACATAGACGTGGACCGTCACGCGCCCGCGCCCTGCTACCTCATCAACATAGGCTACGTGGCTCTGCGCTATGGGGAGCTGGCAGAGGCGCGCCTGTGGAACACACCGAAGCTCTACTCCAGTGACGACGACATGATTATCGCGGACCCCACATCCGCACTTAACGCTGAACCTATCGAGGGCCAGGTGTTGGGCGTCAAACGCGCCGTGGATGAGATGACGGCCCTGGCGGACGTAGTGGAATCGCTACCGGAGGACCTCCCGGTGCTGGCGTTGCTGGACGGCTCCCTCACGTTGGTAGGGCTCACGGGTCAGAACCCGCCTTATGTTTGGGAGGCGCTGCTGAACAACGGACTGCTGCCCGCCCTGGACCGTCTCCACAAGCTGGCGGAGCGTCGCACGTTGGCGGTGGCAAGTTACATCAGCCTGCCCCGCAGCGAGCAGGTGGTGACCACCTTACGACTCCAGGCGTGCCCCTTTGCCCAGGTGAACTGCCTCCACGAGTGCAACAACGAGCAGCGTGGCAAGCGTGCCTGCGACATCGTTGGCGGCATCACGGACACAGACCTGTTTGCAGACCTCCTAGCGCCGGGACAACGTTCCCAGACGTACCGGAGCCTGGCCAAGGTCATGGATGAGTACGGAGAGCATCGCGTGCACTTCTTCTACGTCAACGTGGGCCAGGAGCTTGCACGGGTGGAGATGCCAGAGTGGACGGCGTTGTCGCCTGAAGCAGTAGGCTTTGCCCACGCAGCGGTGCTGGCACAGGCAGACAAAGGCCACGGATACCCTGTCGCGCTGTCTGAGGCGCATGAACAGGCCGTGGTAACAGGCAGGGATAGAGAGAACTTCGCCACGCTGCTGGGAGAGGCCATGGCGGCCCAAAAGCTTCCCGTCACAACATCTGAGAAGGCGCGGAGCAAGCGCGCGCGTTTCGTGTAAGGCTAGGCTTCCGGCCAGAAGCCACTAAAGATCTGCCCATCTGCAACGGGTGGATATACCTGGTAGAAGTGTTCCTCAAACCGAGGGAGCCCCTCAAAGAGCGCGGCTATCTCCTGCGCGTCCTCCTGAGACGTGTACATTCGCATGGCTTGCAACTTCAACGCCCATTCTTCAGCGGTAGCGTGGATGAACACGTTGGGCTCACCCTCCACGCCCTCGACTTTCAAGTCGTGCCGATCAGCGTTCTCTTTGCTGAAGGCCACGTAGTACAGCCGGGGTTCATCACTCGTCAATTGTTGATAGCTTTGGAACGCATCGACAGCCGCTTTGTGGATGGCGATGTGGTCATCATGCTTGGAGATGCCGGTGGGGCCAAAGGTAATGACCATATGGGGCCGTACCTCTTGCATGACCGCCAGGACCTTACCCGCAACCTCCTGCACATCAGCGTCCTTCAGGCGTTGGTCCTTGTAGTCGAAAAGAGTGGGTGGCTCCACCCCAAATAGCTGCATCACGGAGCGCAACTCAGCCTCACGCACCTGGGGCAGTTCCTCACGCGTGTATGTCACGCCGCCAGTGCCAAGCGTGCCTTGTTCGCCACGAGTGGCCGTCACCACATGCACCTGAACACCCTCACGGATGGACCTGATTATGCTTGCGCCGGTGGTAGTTGTCTCGTCGTCAGGATGGGCAAAGACACAGAGAATGCGACGTTGATCTGGACTGGTCATGAAACCTCGTAGGGGAGCACACGAGCGCCGGTGGCGTCTATCACCACCAGGACGTTGTCGCCCGCCGTTTCATTAACCTGATTCGCCAAGCTATCGATGCCAGCCTCTGGGATGACCTGCGACTCAGCGTCGCCCAGCGTACGCCACCAACGAACGCTGTAGCCAAGCTTGGCCTCTATCTGTCACACGACGCCGTCAGCGCTGACTGCAACCGTCACGCTCTTACGGCGAGGCTGCGCGACAGTTTTAGCAGGCTGTTCTCCAGCGGCCTCTCTGTCCTCCCTCACGATGAGCCAGTAGTACACGCTGATGGCGCCCGCCATGAGCAGCGCACCGATGAACCACTTACCCTGCTGCAACGCTGAGAGGGCAAGCTCGCCCTCCAGCAAATCGCGCAGGATGACAAACAACAGCGCGCTCAGGTCGCCCAACGTGATCAGCACCGCGATGCCGAAAACGCCGTAGATGAAGACTCGCCTGGACTGCGCGGTGCGCTCTTCATCTGAGTGCGCGGTAGCCTCTCGTTGAGCGGCCCACCAGTAGCGGCCCCATATGGGCACGCCCACCACCACGCCGAACAGCAGGACAAGGCCCGTGGCCAAGGTGCCCAGGCCAAGGGCAGCCACCAAGTAGCGGTAGACCCGCCGCGCAGCCAATAAGCCTCCGGCCAGAGCGCCCGCCTCTTGATGGATGACGGCGGAGTGGTAGCCCCAAATAGCTCCGCCAACGGCAAGCCCGGCTATAACGCCAGGAAGGAACCGGAAGTGCGTAGAGGCGGCCAACACGCCAGGGGCGTCCATCGCCCATTGCAAGAGGCCGTACAAGAGAATGCTAAGGGAGACCACAACCGTGACCGCACCGCCCAGCACCGTGTAGAGGTAGAGGTACACCTGCCGTGGCTCTGACTGGCCGTCCACGCCCGCCACTCTGTGCCAATGCCACCACCACCAGATGCCGCCCACCAGGGCCATGGCCACGCCCCCACGGACGCCGGAGCTCCAGAGGCTCACGGAACCGGGAGAGAGCAACAGCGTACCCGCCAAAGCGTCATAAGCTGTGGTGAGGAGGTTTGCTGTAAAGAGAGCCACGCCCGCGCCCAGAAGTCCCAGGCCGTACGCGGCGGTGAGGTAGACGTAGAGCCTACGCCACAGACGGGCCACCTCAGAGGGTTGGCCCTCCAGGGTTTCAATGCGCCAGTGGAAGTACCAAACGCCGCCCACCACCAGGGGCAGAGCAATCTGGCCCACGTTGAAGTCAGCAGCGCCCAGGACGCCCCGCAACAAAACAACAAGACCGCTTGCGGCCACTGCTGCGGATACACCCAGCACCAGATAAACGTAGGACTTACGCCCAAAGGTGCCCGCCTCAACGGGGTGCTCTCTGAGAGAACGCTGCGAGAGGTTCAGGACGTACAGCCAGATGGGCGTGCCCACCAGGGTCAAGGCCAGCGCAAGGGCAAGCTGTGCCTCTCCACCCGCCAGGACCCGCTCACCGGAGATGACCTCCAACAGACCCTTGACGAGGAGTGTTACGCCTGATGAGGCAAACCCCAAGGCCACAAATCCAAGTACGTAGTAGTACACCCGCTTGAGGGTCCCTATACCAGGGTCCGCGAGTCGGCTTCTTCACCGGCGCGGCGGAACAGCGAGACCACGCCAACGATAATGGCAATCAGTACCGCCAGCGACACAAGTGGGACTATAAGTCCAAAGGGAATGTTCACGCTGTCTCCTCAGTTACGCGGCAGGGGGGGCTTCTCAGCATCCAGTGTCAGCCCTTGGCACCATCCCAAAGGCCACGGCGGTGCTGTGAAGCGCCAATTACCGTCCTGCTGCTCCAGTATGTACTCCGGAGAGAATGAAGACTCATTGGGGATGCTGGGAGGGTCCACGCGCAGTTGCGTGACGCGCACTCTGACTATGGTCTGACCACCCACAACCTCAGTGCCTTCCAGGATTACCCGGTTGTCGCTGTCCGCAGACCAACGGGTTTGGTCACGGAGCTCCTGAAGTGTGCAGGCCTCCTGAAGTTCAGCACCCAGGTAGTCAAAAGCGGTCTGGATCTCGTGGTCTTGAACGGCCTGCAGGTAACGCTGGACCACGCCCTCCGGCGTATCCTCTGAAAACGTAGTCGTCTCGCCAGAGCCGCCTAAGACAGACACCAGCACGCTGACGACCACCAACACAGCGATTACCGCTCCCGCTCCAATGAGCCACCGGCTTGACGTGCTATTCATACGACACTCCTGCGCCGAGGTCTTCAGTCAGTGAGACCTTGAGCGCTCATTGTAAGGCACTCGCTCTTTAACTAACGAACTTCCAACGTAAATTCCGCTGGCACACTCGTCTTTGGCGCTGTGGCTATAACCACCAGCACTCCACTATTCATGACGGTGATGGAGCCGCTATTGTTCCCATCAAGCGGCACCTCAGTCACCACAGCGTTGTCGCCAATGCCCGTCACCCACCGTACAGCGAAGTCCTGAGCCACACGATTACCTGGCACGCGCAGGAAGCCAGCAGCCTGCCAATCACCGTTCGACTCCGCGTCGTCAAGAAAACCTACTTCCTCAATCGAGATGTCGTCGATGCACCAGCCCGCGCCGCTGGTCGATTCGTCGGCCACGTGCTCAAAGCGCAACAGCACCTCTGAGCCAACGTAGGATGATAAGTCCACCCGCTCCTCCACCCAACCATTGGTGACGCCGGTAAAGCCTGGGCCCCATGCGGTGCCTAGGGGATCATCCGTAACCGAACGCCTACCTTCCAAGGCATGCCACCTATCTCCACCGTCGGCTGATACCGCGACGTACCCGTAGTCCCAAAGCTCTTCAAGTTCATGCCAGTGCCAGAAACGGAGCGTCGCCTCAGAAACATCCGTGAGGTCAACGGTACGCGTCAGCGTCGTGTCGATATCGTCGCCACGGTTACTCCACCAGCACGCGTCGCCGCTGTGGGGCTCCACAGGCAGGAGCGGCGTTTGCGTGGCCCCATTGAAGCGCAACTCCAGTGGTGACGACGACTCCACACTGATGTAGCGTGCCGCGTACTGGGACACTCGACCTTCAAGGACAGTTGTACCGCGTATGCGCTCCGTTACGGAGACCCTGCCGTCCTGCGATGCGTAGGGGCCTGCTGATGCCCCCACGAGATTGGCCACGGCCCAATCCGCGAAGAACTGGTTGAAGCTGAGGCCAGGAAACACTTTGTCCAAGTAGGCTTGGACTCCGTCTATACCATTGCCCTGCTCCGCAACAAAGTCCTGAATGTTCTGATGACTGGTGCGTTCAGCAAGGTAGGAGATGAACAAAGACGCCGCGCCGTAAGAAGGGATGGACTGTTGGGGAGCCAGAGGCCAGTAGATAAGAGGGGTGTCTGGTCTTAGGAGGTAGGGGCTGACCGGGGTAAAGGGATAGCCGCCAACCCGCGATGCAAACTCAGAAAGACCCTCGTTTACCCACGTGACCTCATCCGAATCCAGGGCTTGCTGAAAAACGTGCTGGAGTTCATGGGCCAGCGTACCGATAAATCGATCAGACTCAATGGGCCCCGATGCAGCCATGAAGAGCATGACCCGCTCATTGCTGAAGGGTTGCACGGCTGTGGGGTATTGATCTGCGGAACTGAAGTACCCCAGCAGGCCTGCAATATCGGCAATGAGGATTGTCACCGGACCGTCCAGGTCCCGGCCTCCAGCTATGGTATCCACCACTAACGGGTAGGCCTCCTGGTCAAACCGGGCAGCCACACGCTCCAAAGCGCCTTGCTCCACTCTGCCCGCTATGTCAGCCGCCACGTACCACTGCGCCCGCAGGCCAACATGCCGCAACTCCGCAGATACCTGGTAGTTCTCCAAGCTGAGCAGGTCAATAACCCAGAAGATCTCCTCCGTGCCAACCGCCGCCTCCGGGTAAAGGTCAGCCGTGGACAGCGGGTCAGCTATCACACCCCGGTAGCGGCGCGCCAGGTCAAAAGGGTCGTTGGATGGCGGAGAGCCGAACTCCACAGCGACCCCGTCCACTTCTAGCGGTAGCCGTGACCCACCGTCTACGCTCACCTCATGAACGCCAGGCGCAATGCTCAGTGGTACGGTGAAGACGCCCTCACAGCGGTTCACAAAACAGTTCACGACACCAATGGGATTGCCATCCAGGAACAGGGGAAAGTCGCGAGAGGACTCATCGTAACCGGCGTCTAACTGGAGAAAGCCGCCACTGCCAATGACGCGCACCTCCTGGCCGGGGGCAGCGGTCGCAGGTTCAAGGGTCTGGAGGCTGGGCCACACTGTTTCAGCAGACGGAGTGGAAGTGGGGGTGGGGGTAGCCTCAGCGCAAGCCACGGCCAGCAGGGCGACTAAAAGAAGAAGGGTCCAAAGCTGGAGGCTCCGGCCTATCAATTGAACCTGTTCATGGCGCGTTCCACACCCTCAGCCAGCACAGCCTCAATAGCGCCCGATGCACTGCTGAGGGCCTCAGCAATATCCTGCTGCTCCGCTTGGGTGAACCCGCCCAGCACATGGGCTATGGTATTCGATTGAGTGGGCCTTCCCACCCCTATGCGCAGCCGGGGGAATTCCTGGGTACCAATCTCACTGATAATAGAGTTCAACCCGTTATGACCACCGGAGCTTCCAGAGAGCCTGAGCCGCAGCTTCCCCAACGGGAGGTCCATATCATCATAGACAACCAGCATACGTTCCGGAGGCACTCCAAAGCGGTCTCGTAAATACCGCAAAGCTCTGCCGCTCAAATTCATGAAGGTGCGGGGCTTTGCCAGCACCACCCTACAGCCATCTATGGTGCCCTGGCCCAGCACAGCATGTTGCCGACGCTCTTTAATCGGTATGTCGTGCCGCGCAGCCAAGATGTCCAGGCAACTGAAACCTACGTTGTGCCTGCTTGAGGTGAACCGGGGGCCAGGGTTGCCCAGCCCAACGACAACCCATAGCTCACCTTCTGTGGGCGATTGATCTCGGCTAGTCATGATGCATTGGCCGTCATAGCTTGGACCATATCCAGAAATTCCTGCTCTGTCAGTACCGTTACGCCCAGGCGCTGGGCGTCATCCAACTTGGAACCGGCCTCTTCACCAGCCACAACGTAGTCAGCCTTTTTGCTGACGCTGCTGCTCACCTGGCCTCCAAGCTCCTTGATGCGAGACTCAATCTGCGACCGTGTGAACTGTTCCAGCCGCCCGGTGACCACAAGCCGCTTGCCAGCAAACGGTTGCGGGCCGGAGGGCTCAGCGGCAAGCTCACCCTCCATGGTGACGCCCGCGTCACGTAGACGCTCAACCACACTGAGGTTGTCCGGGTCATCGAAATACACACGGATGGCCGCCGCCACGACTGGGCCTATACCCGAAACAGCCTCCAACTCATCAGCCGTGGCGTCAGCTATGCGCTGCATGGTACCAAAGCTCCGCACAAGCAACTCTGCCGTTTCTGAACCCACGTGGAGGATACCCAGAGCAAAGATGACTGCTGCCAGAGGTCTTCCCTTGCTGGCCTCAATGGCGTTCACCAAGTTCTCCGCGCTCTTGGGGCCCATCCGCTCCATGTCCTGAAGTTGCTCAACGGTCAATTTGTAAATATCCGGCGCTTCTTGAATGAGCCCTGCCTCCAGAAGCGCCGCCACTAGCTTTTCCCCCAGACCCTCTATGTCCATGGCGCTTCGGGAGACGAAATGCTTCAGTAGCTGGGATGCCTGGGCTGGGCAGGCCGCGTTGATGCATTTGTGCATCGCCTCGCCCTCCACGCGCACCACAGGGCTCTCACACACGGGGCAGGTCTTTGGCATTTCAAAGAAGGGCGCGCCCTTCTTGCGATGCTTCAGCACGGGGCCCACCACCTGCGGGATGACCTCTCCCGCGCGTTCCACCAACACCATGTCACCCACACGGATGTCCTTACGGCGGATGTCGTCTTCATTGTGAAGGGAGGCTCGGCTCACCACCACGCCGCTCACGTTGACTGGCTCAAGCACGGCGTAGGGGTTCAGGCTGCCGGTGCGCCCCACGTTGACCTTAATTTCCAGTAGCTGAGTCTCTACCTGCTCAGACGGGAACTTGTAGGCAATGGCCCACCGAGGCTCCCGCCCCACAAAACCAAGCTGCGCCTGGTAACCAAGGTCATCTATCTTCACCACCACGCCATCTGTCAGGTAGTTCTTATCGTGACGGCTTTTCACCCATGCCGCGTGGTAGTCCGTCACGGCTTCAAGGGTGTCCCGCCTCTCAATCTCAGGGTTCACCCGGAAACCCAACGCTGAGAGCCACTGCATGCTCTCTAAGTGAGTGGCTGGGCTTGCCCCACCTTCCACCCACCCCAACTGGTATATCCATACGTCCAGCTTGCGCTGGGCCGTGATTTTAGAATCGAGTTGGCGGAGTGAACCTGCCGCAGTATTGCGAGGGTTGGCATAGAGTTGCTCACCCCTCTCTGCACGTTCTTCGTTCATACGGTTGAAGGCGTCTCGCGGAAAGTAGACCTCGCCGCGCACTTCCATGCGCGTCGGAATCACCTGGCCCGGCTGTAATACCAGCGGCACAGAGTTGATGGTCCGCACGTTTGCGGTCACGTCCTCGCCGTGCAGCCCGTCACCACGCGTTGCACCCCTGACCAGCTTGCCGTCCTCGTATATCAAGGCCACGGCCAGCCCGTCTATCTTGGGCTCACACACCATCTGGAAGTCAGACCGGTCCAATATGTTAGCGGCGCGACGGTGCCATGCGGCCAGGTCGTCATCGTCAAAGGCGTTGGCCAGGCTGAGCAGCGGTTGCGGATGCGTGACTTCTGTGAACTCAGGCGACGGCGCTGCCCCAACGCGCTGCGTGGGTGAGTCCGGCGTCAGGAGTTCAGGATTGGCCTCTTCAAGCGCACGTAGCTCTCGTATGAGCAGGTCATACTCGCCGTCGCTGATGACCGGCGAATCGCGCACGTAATAGAGGTAGTTATGGTAGTTGAGCTGTTCCCGGAGCCCGGCGGCCCGGTCAATGGCGGCTTGGTCTGCCATGTGGTGTCCACCTGATGGGGGCGTCTCGTTACGGGCAGTATAGCAGGGCCGCACTCGCAAACGCGTAACATTTCCCCTTACGTCTGGTCAGCCGCTGGCGTTGTCTCTTCATCCTTGGCATAATGCGTTGCTAGACCCCTCTAGATCAAAAGAAGCCGCCAGCATGTTCCTACGTTTCCGCCGCAAGTGCACCCACCAGGACCAGATTGTTAAAGACATAACGCCCGTTTCCGAGGGCTGCGCTGACTGCCTAGCCGCTGGCGATACGTGGGTACATCTGCGCATGTGCATGACCTGCGGGTACGTGGGCTGCTGCAATGACTCCAAGAACAAGCACGCATTCAAGCATTACTCAGACGTGGACCACCCCATCATCAAGTCCATTGAGCCGGGTGAGAGCTGGATGTTCTGCTTCGCTGACCAAAAAGCCGTATCCATGTAGCTCACATGGAGGGTGAGCCTTGGTGGTGCACCAGCAGCCACCGCCCCTCCTGTTTACGATAGATGTTGGTTGCCTGTACTACACCCTGGCTCACGCTACCGTCCACCACAGACGTCAGGTTTTCCGTGCACGTCACCCACGCCCAATCACCTTCCAACGACACTTCAGCCTCCGTGATGATGAACTGCATCATGGTGGTGTTGTCAAAGATGCGTCCCCAACTGCCAAAGATGGAGTCCCATCCGCGGAGGAGCGGCCAACCGGGATGGATGCACTTCACGCTGGCGTCTTGAGCCCAAACCTCCGCCATGCGGTCCACGTCCAGACTTTCAAAGGCCCGATAGAAGCCCAGGTTGGCCGCTTGAACAGCCTCAATGTCTTGGTTTTCCGGCATGCTATCCCCTCAGCGCCCTGACCAATGATGGGCCATGATAACGCACACGCCATGGGGTCGCGCCCAGGGATAGGCACAGCTATACTGGAGCCATCATTCCCAGGAGCGTCCCCTTGGCCGACTTCCGCCCCTTCCGAGGCATACGATACAACCCCGCTGTAGCGGGGCCCTTGGACTCTTTAATCTGCCCGCCCTACGATGTCATATCGCCAGCCCAGGAGCAGGACTTGCTGGGCCGCAGCCCCCATAACATGGTGCGGCTGGAACTGGCGGAGACCCATGACACCCCCACGCCAGAGCGCTACAGCAACGCCACTGGGCACTATCAGCAGTGGCTTGAAGAAAAAGTACTTCTTCAAGATGAGGACCCCGGCTATTACCTCCTACGCCAGCAGTTCACGTTTCAGGGCGCAACCCTGGAACGCTACAGTCTGCTGGGTGCGTTGAAGCTGGAGCATTTTGGCAGTGGCGTGCTCCCTCACGAGAACACGGCAGAGGGCCCAAAGCAGGACAGGCTGGCGCTCATGGACGCGTGTCAGGCCAACTTCAGCCCCATCATGGGACTGATACGCGACGACGCCAAGACGGTGGCATCGGTGCGCAACCGCGCCATGGCCAAGGCGCCTGAAGCGGAATTTGCCGGTGACGATGGCCAGCAATACGCACTGTGGCGCATTATTGAGCCGGACCAGATACTTGCTATTAACCAGGCGGTCGCATCGCAGCCCGTGTACATCGCCGACGGCCACCACCGCTATGAAACGGCGATAGCCTACCGGGACCAGGCCGGTAACGACGCTGCGGCGTACATCCTGATGAGCCTGACGTCTTTTGACGACCCCGGCCTGCTGTTGCTCCCCTACCACCGCGTGCTGAAAGAGTTGCCGCCGCCGCTGTTCGTCCAGATACGTGATCGCATTCAGCAGGTGTTCTTCACACAACCCGCCAGCCTTGACGCAGGATCGCCTGAAGCCATTGAACGCCTCGTGGCCCAGGAAGGTATAGACCACCCCGCCATGGCGCTGGTAGGTCCCGGAGGTGAGGGGCCATTCCTGCTGACCGTGGGCAACCCGGACTTCGTTGACCGGTACGTTCCCCAGGACGCCATCCCGTCCCTTCGCGAAATCGACGCGTGGATATTGGAGGCGGTGATTCTGCGCCCCATCATGGGTGATGACCTGCCAACGTATGTGGAGTACCTCCATGATGGCCAGGCGGTACTGCAAATGGTGGCGGAGCGGAAGGCCCACATGGCGCTCTTCCTCAGGGCCGTTCCCATGGATCTCTTCCAACAGGTTGTGGGTGCTGGGGTGCGTCTCCCACGCAAGAGCACGTACTTCTTCCCCAAGCTGCCCAGCGGCGTTGTAATCAACTCGCTGGCTGACAGCATCTAAGCTATATACAGGGAAGCGCCTCAAGGAAAACAGGGTCAACACCACAAGGCCCCTGATATTAGCGAGGGAATATGAGCACCAAGCCAACCGCAGACTACTCAGACCTCAAAGCATTGTTCCTCAATTGCACGTTGAAGCGTTCTCCAGAGGTCTCTCATACGGCGGGGCTCATAGAAAAGTCCATGGCCGTCATGGCTGCCAACAACGTGTCAGTGGAGCAGATCAGGGTTGTTGATTTCGACATTGCCCGCGGGGTCTACCCGGACATGACGGAACGTGGCTGGGAGGTGGATGAATGGCCCGCCATCTATGAGAAGGTGCTGGCCGCCAACATCCTTGTCATTGGCACCCCCATCTGGCTGGGAGACAAGTCCTCCGTCTGCACCCAGGTCATTGAACGACTGTACTCCACGTCAGGCAATCTCAATGAGCACGGCCAGTACGCCTACTACGGCCGGGCTGGCGGTTGCCTGGTCACGGGGAATGAGGACGGCGTTAAGCATTGCGCCATGAACATCCTCTACTCACTGCAACATTTGGGCTACGTCATACCGCCCCAGGCCGACGCAGGCTGGATTGGCGAGGTGGGACCGGGGATGTCATACATGGATCCTGGCTCTGGTGGCCAGGAAAACGACTTCACCAATCGCAATACCACGTTCATGTCCTGGAACCTGATGCACCTGGCCAGGGCGCTCAAAGACATGGGCGGCATGCCTGCGCATGGGAACCAGCGCTCACTCTGGGACGCCGGTGAACGTTTTAACCACCCCAACCCTGAGTACAGGTAGCGCGCACTTAGGAAGGCCGGAGGCCGCCCTTTATCGGGAGCAGGCCACCCTTGAAGCGTAACTCACCATTGTCGCGCATCCAGCCATAGGTGTGGGCAACCTCACCACAGAACACCAGGATGTTGGACGCCAGGTATGACCACAGCATGAGCACCACCACTGCGGAGATGCTGCCGTAGACCAGGTTGTATGTCGCGTAGCTGCCCAGGTACCACACAAAGACATATTTAGAGAGCTCAAACCCTCCGGCGGCCAGAAGCGCTGCCGGAAACACGTGGCTCATGCTCACGCTGGTATTGGGCACAAAGCGGTAAATGAAGGTGAATACCACTGTGTTGAGCAGCAGCGCCAAGGCCGTGACAATGCCCGTGCGCCAGATGGTGATGACCCCCTCTGGTACGCCCAGCACATGCAACTCATCTATCACGGTGCCCTGGATTGTGCTCATGGCAATGGACACGAAGAACACCAAGCCAACCCCAAGGGCCATGAGGAGTTCTCGTCCCTTGCGTACGGGGAAGGCCCTCGGCTCCGCAGCGCCCCAAACGCGATTCATGGTGCGGTGCAAGGCTCCAAAGACGGCGCTGCCTGACCAGAAAAGCGCCACCAGCGATACAGTTCCCAACGCACCCCTGACCCGCACCAGGCCTTCTATGTTTTCCTGTAATGCTGGATTGTCAGCAATGCCGGGAAACTGCTCTGCCATAAAGTCGAATAGCCATTGGGGGCCTCTTCCGACCCATAGATGAGGCCCCCAATGGCCAGCACCCCTAAAAGCAATGGGAATATGGAGAAGATGACGTAGTAAGCCATGCCTGCCGCCATGTGAGAGCCGTCATCACGGCCAAAGGCTTTTACTGTGCGTACCGCCAGCAGACCAAGCTCACGGGCAATAGGCGGCGCGGGAAGTGCATAGAGCACGTCCTGAAATCTACGCTTCACCCTGGTGACGCAGCGGCGTATGGAAAGAACAAGTTCATGAAAACGCATACCTTCTCATTGTGAAAGCAGCGCACAGGGAATAGAAGGGGTATTGCACCCAGGCTTGGACAAGACGAAGGCGGCGGGGGAATACCCTCGCCGCCGCAACGTATCAATGTGATTGGTAACTAAGCGTTACTGGACGTTATGCCTGCGCAACACGACTAGCAAGCTCAGGGCGTCGTTTGGAGACCCCTGCCCAGT
>CAVOAJ010000011.1:0-16225 GCA_963693605.1 Dehalococcoidia bacterium
TTGATATACGGCATTGAGATAGACGCTGAGAACAAGGTTGAGGTCACCATGACCCTGACCGCTGCTGGCTGCGGCATGGGCCCCTACATCGCCCAACAGGCTGAGTGGGCCATCGCTGAGATTGAGGGCGTGCAGGACGTCAACGTAGACATTGTCTTTGACCCACCCTGGTCCCCGGACAGCATCACTGAAGACGGCAAGAAGCTCCTCGGTATAGACTAGGTACATCCCATTTTCTGACCACGGACTCTAAGCCGTTCGTCCGGAACAACGGCATAGGTAAACATGCAAGAACATGCCCCGCACACACCCCCGCAGATGACCAAGGAACAGCAGCAAGCGCGGCTGGACTCCATCAAAAAGACCTGGGAACAACGGCGTCAGATAAGCCGTCAACTCGGCAAAATCAAGACCAAGATAGGCGTTTACAGCGGCAAGGGCGGTGTGGGCAAGACCACAGTGTCCGTGAACCTGGCCGTCTACCTGGCTCACAAGGGCTACACCGTTGGCCTGCTGGACGCTGACATCGACTGCCCAAACGTGACCAAGGTCATTGGCATAGCCAACCGGCCTGAATACGTAGAGGGCCGCCTGAACCCCGCTGAGAGCTACGGCGTGAAAGTCATCTCCATGTCCTTCTTCCAAGAGAAGGAGGATGAGGCCATCATCTGGCGCGGCCCAATGGTGCACAACGCTATCAATCAGTTCATTCAGATGACCGACTGGGGAGACCTGGACTTCCTGCTGGTGGACCTACCGCCTGGGACGTCTGACGCGCCTCTAACCGTGATGCAGGTGCTGAGCCTGGACGGCTTTGTCATGGTGACCACGCCGCAGAAATTGGCCGCCTTGGACGCCAGGCGCTCCATCAACATGGTGCGCAAGATGAACGTAGACGTGCTGGGCATTGTGGAGAACTTCAGTGGTGAGGTCTTCGGTAGTGGCGCGGGTGAGACTCTCGCCAAGGATCTTGAGCTGCCCTACTTGGGCGCCCTGGAGCTACGAGCCGCTTATCGCGACGACTCCATGCCGTCCGTGTTGGCTGTCTCCGACATCATGAACGAGTACGACGCCATCTGGGGCCGCCTCAAGTCCGTCATGAGCGACGCCAACAAGCTCCCTGAGCAACGTGACGCCGCCCCGGAGGCCACCCCCGCGCCCAAGGAACCTACCTCTTAGGCCGCGGGTTATTTTTAGCAAACGAAAGGCGCCCTCATGGGGCGCCTTTTTATGTGTCTAACAAACAGGGGAGTAAGAGCGCACGGCTGCGCGTCCATCCGTTGGGTGTGCAGAGGGCAAGCCCTCTGCCGGGAGATTGAAAAGCCTGTCCTTCGGCTGTGCTCAGGACAGGCTGAGTCAACGCCGCCTCCCGTCATTGCGAGCGAAGTCCCTGAGTGAAGCAATCTGGCGGGGCGGGGCCTTCTCGCAACTCCCAAACGCTACGTGATGCAGCCAGAGCCTACGGCTCCTCCTCTAGGTCATCACGCCGGTACAGCACCTCACGGGGCTTGCCAGACTCACCAGCCCCCACAATGCCAGCATCCTCCAGCTCATCCATGAGCCGTGCCGCCCGCGGGTAACCGATGCGCAACCTGCGCTGCAATAGTGACGTTGATAGTTGGTTATTGCGTGACGCTATATCCGCCGCCTTCTGGAAGAGCGCGTCCTGGGGCGCATCGCCAAACTCGCTGTCGCTATTACGAACGGCAGCCTCAGCCTCCTCCGCCTCACGGATGTACGCCTCCAACGGTATCTCCGGCAACGGTGGCCCCTGCTGGTTACGCCAGTAGTCCGCCAGTATCTCCGTCTCCTCCTCCGTTATGTACGCCCCCTGCACGCGACGTGGCTTTGCTGCCTCCGCCGACACAAATAGCATGTCACCACGACCCAGCAGCCGTTCAGCGCCGCTCGTGTCCAGAATGGTGCGAGAGTCGGTCTGGGAGGCCACCGCAAAGCTGATGCGGCTGGGGAAGTTGGCCTTGATAAGCCCCGTCACCACGTCCACTGATGGCCTCTGCGTCGCCACCACCAGATGTATACCTGTCGCGCGGCCAAGCTGTGCCAGGCGACAGATGTTGCGTTCAATTTCATAGGAAGAGGCCATCATCAGGTCGGCCAACTCATCAATGCAGATGACCAGGTAGGGAATGGCCTCCTTGGCCTTGGGACTGCGGTTGTAGGACTGGAGGTTGCGGACGCCTATCTCCTCAAGTAGCTGGTAACGGCGCAGCATCTCCTGCACTGCCGCCTTCAGCAGACGCACCGTCTTGTCCACCTCAACCACCACCGGCGTGGCCAGGTGCGGGATGCCGTTGTACGGCGTTAGTTCCACCCGCTTGGGGTCGATTAACACCAGCCGCACCTCGGACGGCTGCTGGTGCGTAATGATTGAGCCAATGATGCTGTGAATGCAGACGCTCTTGCCGCTGCCCGTAGCCCCTGCGATAAGTAGGTGAGGCATGCGTAGCAGGTCGAGGGCCATCGCCTCGCCCACCGACCCCTGCCCTAGCGCCACCGATAGTCCGCCGCGTTGCAGAGTCTCGTTATAGGCAGTCGATTCCATGATTGACCGAATGCTCACGACGGATGCTGATTTATTAGGCACTTCAACGCCCACCACCGACTCACCAGGCACCGGAGCCTCAATGCGCAGGCTGGGCGCGGCCAGAGCCAAGGCAAGGTCCTTCTCACGTGCCAGAATGCTGTCCACTCGAACCCGCTGCGGGTTATCTTCCTGTGCACGTCCAGTACGCCGCCAGCCTGGCACCAACCCAAACATGGTGACTGATGGGCCAGGGCGTATCTCCGCGACACTGACCTCCACGCCGTGCTGTCCCATGGTGCTCTCAATCAAGCGCGCGGTGGTGTTCAATTCCTCTTCGTCTGCCTCCGGCGGGAGGCCGGCAGTAAAGATGTCAGCAGCTAACGGCAACACCCACGGCAAGCGAGCCTGCATCGGAGCGGGCTTGGGTACTGGAGCCTTTACTTCAGGCGTAGGCGCGACAGCCTGAGGGCGCGGAACGGGTGGCGGAGGTTCATCCGCTATCACCGCTGGGGCGTCGTCCAACTCATCCTCAAGCTCAGCAACAGGTACGGGCTCTACCTTGACCACATTCGGGACCGCAATTGGCGGCGCTTCCTTCACCTCATCCCAAACCGCGTCCTGAATATCCTGGATGTCTTCCAGCATGTCCCTGGCTTCGGGTGTCAGCGTCGGCTCGTCGTCCCACTGGTGCTCGCTGCTGGCCACAGGCTCCTGCACCACTCGTGGGGGCGGAGGTGGCGCGGCGGGCATCACCTGCGGAGGAGGAGGTGTTGCCTTGGGCGGCGGGTCTCGGCGGGGGGGAGGAGGAGGTGGCAGCGGTTGTGGGTGAGCGGCTTCCCATTCCTTCTCTAAGGCACGTTCTCGCTCCTTGGCTTCCCCCTCCTTCAACCGCTCAATGGCAAAGAGCCTATCAAGCTGGGAGACCATCTCTTCACCGTCCAGATGCTCGTCGGCAACAGCGCTCGCAGCCTGTGGTTTTGGCTGCCGTGCAGCGCGCTTCACCTTCGGCGGCTTTTCGCGAGGCGCTCGCTTTTCTTCAACCACCAAATCTTTATCAGTGTTCCTGTTTCGAATCAGACCGAACCCGTGAGGAACGCCGGTAACGACCCACGCCACCGACTTGCTGACAATCCTCACAAGAAACAAGGACCCGTGAGGGGCAAGGATCCAGATACCCAGACCTGCAATGGCCGCGACTCGTATGTAGCTCTGGTAAACGATGCTGCCGTGGACAAGCTGCCCAAAGTCGCCGCCCCAGTTGGCGTCGTCAAGCCACAGCAACGGCCCATCAAGGTAAGCCAGCGCACCTTGGCCAGCCACCACCAGTGCGGCGCTGCCCAGCACCAACCGCCATCGCCGGACCAGCGTTCCAAATCGGTAGTAGAACAGGAGCAGAAATATCGCCACCCAGAGCATGAAGGGGGCCGCCCCCAGGCCAAAGGCCTCCAACACCGCCTCTCCCAGAATGCGGAAGGGCGTGGCCAGCCAGCCGGGACGGAAATAGGCCACTGCGACAATCATGGTGGTAATAGCCACGGCCACACCACGGCCACCGCCCGTCATGAAGAGCCATGAGAACGGCAGCTTACGCAGGCGCTGGCTTATGCTAATGCGAGAGGAGGGCTCCACAACGGCCGCCTCTATAATCTCTTCCTCAGCCTCATCCCACTCTTCAGAGGGATGTTCTGAAGCATCATTGGTCTCTTGAGAGCCTTTTTTAGCTTGAAACCGGCGCAGGAGGTTCATGGTTTAGACCTCCACTGCCACCGAGATTATCATGGGCCGCCGCCCAGTCTGTTTGTGAAGGTAGGACCCCAGCACCTCACGCACCTTGGATTGAATGTAGCTCCACTCCATGGGTTTACCCTCGTCGTTGTCTAGGCTTTTATGCACCAGTGCCGCGCTGCTCTCCACAAGCTCTGCCGTCTCTGACGCATCAACAAAGCCGCTGGTGACCACCTCTAGCTTGCCAATAACCTTGCCGCTGGAGCGGTCAAACGGCACCACCACTACCACAAAGCCCTCTCTGGACAGCGCGCGACGATCCCTGAGCACAACGCTCTTCATGTCCCACTGTCGTAGCCCATCAACGTAGATGTGGCCTGCGTCTATGTGATCCACCACCTCTGCCCAGTTCGTCGACACCCCAAGGATGTCTCCGTCCTCCAAAATGAACACATTTTCAGGCGAAATGCCAACGGCCTTCGCCAGTTCAGCGTGGGCCACCAGCATCCGGTACTCACCATGGATAGGCACAAAGTACTGCGGTTTCACCAGGTTGAGCACAGTCTTGAGCTCCTCCTGGCTGGCGTGCCCATGGACGTGTACCAATGCCGTCCGGCCGTGGAGGACGTTTGCCCCCTGGCGGTGGAGGTTGTCTATCGTGCGTGAAACCACCCGCTCATTGCCTGGAATGGGTGAGGCCGACACAATAACCGTGTCGCCAGGCCTAATCGCTATCTCGTGGTGGTCATGGTTGGCAATGCGCACAAGTACAGAAGTGGGCTCTCCCTGGCTGCCCGTGGTCACAATCACCTGCCGCTCAGGGGGCAGGTTACGTAGCGTCTTATAGTCCACAACCGTACCTGGCGGGGCCTTGATGTACCCCTGCGCGATAGCCATGCTCACGTTGTCCACCATGCTGCGGCCCACAGGCGCTACTTTGCGACCATGCTTTACCGCCGCGTCCACCACCTGCTGGACCCTCGCAATCAGCGATGCAAAGGTAGCCAGAATAACCCGGCCCTTAGCCTCACCAATCGCCTGGTCCAAAGCCGTGCTTACAACCTGTTCTGAAGGCGTGTAGCCAGGGACCTCCGCATAGGTGGAGTCTGAGAGTAAGAGCATCACGCCCTCTTTCCCAAGCTCCCCCAATCGTTGCAGGTCTACCTTCTTGCCGCCAATCGGCGTGTGGTCAATTTTGAAGTCGCCCGTATGCAAGACAAGACCTGCAGGCGTACGCAGCGCAATGGCGCAGGCATCAGGAATGCTGTGGCACATCTGGACGAATTCAGCGGAAATGTTTCCTAGTTGGATGACGTCCCCTGCGTCAACTTCATGGAGGTCATGACCACGGAGCGTGCGGTGCTCTCGTAGCTTGACCTCAATCAGGGAATAGGCCAACGGCGGCGCGTACACCGGCACGTTCAGGTCCCGTAGCACGTAGGGAAGCGCGCCCGTGTGATCCTCATGGCCGTGAGTTATCAGGATGGCCCTGACTTTGTCTCTATTCTCTTTCAGATAGGTAATGTCAGGGAGGACCAGGTCCACCCCAAGCATGTCCTGCTGAGGAAACATGACGCCAGCGTCTACGACCACGATGTCGTCGCCACATTCAATGGCCATCATGTTCTTGCCAACCTCACCCAAACCGCCAAGGGGTATAACCCGCAGTTCCGGCGTTGACTGAGTGTTACGTGAAGAAGAACCTTGGTTAGCAGCCATCCCACATCCGTCCCACTACCCTCGTCACCCCTTCGTGCCGCGGACCACTGTTGGCGGGGAGGAGCGATAGTTCCGTTTTATTATCGCCAAGTGCTTGTGAAATATGCATAAACCTAGCGCCTACTGGTTAGCTTAAAGCATAGGAAGCTGTTGCCCGCCTGACTCCTCAGCGGTCTCAGGCTCCGCCGGGATGTCTTCCTGGTGCAAAAGCTTTCCCATTTCCTGGAAGTCATGCTCAAGAGCCGGTCGGATAGCGGGATTGTGAAGGGCCGCAGCCGGGTGGTATTGAGGAAAGAGCGTAAGCTCCCCCACGCGGCGGGGACGGCCATGTACTTTGCTGATGGTGTCCTTGGGGAACCACTTTGCTAAGGCGTGGCGTCCCAGAGGAATGACCACCTTCGGATTGATGAGCTTTATCTGCTCTTCCAAGTACTTCGCGCAAGCTTGAATCTCGTCAGGCAATGGGTCACGGTTATCAGGCGGACGGTGCTTCACCATGTTGGCTATGTACACGTCTTCCCGCTTCAGTCCAATGGAGGCCAACAACTGGTTCAGCACCTGCCCTGCTGGGCCAACGAAAGGACGCCCCTGGGCATCTTCTTTGGCTCCGGGGCCTTCACCAATGAACATCAACTCAGCGTTGGGAGAGCCTTCACCAGGCACGGCATTAATGGCGCTCTTGTAGAGAGCGCAGTCCGTACATGAAGCTACACGAGCATGGAGGTCTTCGAGGTCCGGCACCTGTAAGCCTCCCGTAGGGAACGCTTTATTGGACTTTTCTTAAACTATGACCAACCGCCACCCAGCTTAGCACTAGGTAGGGCCAGCGTCCAATCAGCGAACGTGACGAGAGCTACGCGGAATGTATGGCGACAGTTACCAGCGCCCGTGACTACTCGTCCTTGAAGCCTTTTTCCGTGATGTAGTCAACTGCGTTCTGGACGGTGCGGATGACTTCAGCATCTTCGTCAGATATCTTCAGACCGTCTCCACCCTCAGTGAACTCCTCTTCAAAAGCCATGATCAGTTCAACCAAGTCCAGGGAGTCAGCCTTCAAGTCATCTACAAAGGAGGCCTCCGGCTTAATGTCGCCTTCCTCCACTCCAAGCCTGTCCACTACTACCTTGCTGACGCGTTCGAAAACGGTCGCCATTATTCCTCCTTCACATCGTCTGCTTTGCGTGCATCACCCGCTTTGGGGTTTTCTGCATCTTCTTTTGGGGCCATTGCCTCCAACGCGGAACCAAGGACTCCATTGATAAACTTGTAGGATGTATCACCGCCATAGGACTTGGCCAGTGCTACAGCTTCACTGATAGCCACTTTTGGCGGCGTGCTGGGCACATAGTGTAGCTCATAGAGCGCCAGCCGGAGTAGGTTTCTGTCCACCGCTGAAAGTTGGGAAACGGGATACAGGGGAGCAAACCTCCCAATGAGGGCGTTCATCTCATTCATGCACCCCATGACGCCGGTCACCAATGTCTTGACCAATTCCACCGCATCCTGCTGCGGTGAATCGGGAAGCCTCACCAACTGGTTCTCCAGCGCGTCTTGCCATGAATGGCCCGTCAGGTCCACTTCATATAAAACTTGCAGCGCCATCACCCGGCCAAGTCGCTTGGCGGATGGAAGGTTCTTATTGGTAGCCTTTGGCGCGCTAGCAGCCATATTAAAGCTCAGTTGGAAAGTTACTGGGTCTGCCCTAGCTTACCCGCAGATTCATAATAGCGTCTAGGTCTCCCACGGACACGGCTTGCGTATCCTGGCTGACCCGCTTTGCTATACCGCTCAGAACGTTGCCGGGGCCTATCTCTATGAACCGGGTGACTCCCTGAGAGGTCATGTACTCCATCGACCGCTGCCACCATACGCAGGTGCATAACTGCTTGGCCAGCTCATCCCGTATCTCACCAGCCGTGGTAATGGGCAGAGCAGTGGTATTGCCCACCACAGGCACTGAGGGGGACTGAAAGTCCACCTCCTGCAGCACCGTGTCCATACCTGACTGGGCCGGACGCATGACCTCTGTATGAAATGCACCATTCACGTCCAGCGACATAGCTCGGCGAGCGCCCCGTTGCAGCGCAAGCTCCTTGGCACGCCCAAGGGGTCCCAAGGGCCCACCAATCACCACCTGACCGGGGTTATTCACGTTGGAGACCTGCGCGCCGGTCTCTTCACACACAGCCAAGGCCGCCTCCAACTCAATGCCCAAAAGCGCAACCAGACTGCTGGGTGTCATATCTGCAGCTACCTGCATCAATTCACCACGTTTCTGTACCAATCGCAGGCCCGTGGCAAAGTCCAAAGCTCCGGCAGCCACCAGCGCTGAGTATTCACCCAAGCTGTGGCCCGCCATGAAGCTGGCCTGTGGCATGGCCTCAGGGCCTAGTCGCTCCTCCATGGCCCGGAGCAGCGCAATGCTTACGCAGAAAATGGCAGGTTGGGCGTTCTCCGTGCGGACAAGCAGGTCCGCAGGGCCGTGCATGATGATGCTGGAGAGGTCATTGCCAAGGGCTGCATCAGCCTCTTCAAATACCGCACGGGCAGCAGCCGATGCCTCATAGGCGTCAGCGCCCATGCCCACAACTTGAGCGCCCTGGCCAGGGAACAAAAAGGCCGTCTTTGGGGTATCAGGCATGGTCACGCAGGTGAAATGGAGCCTTAAATCAGCGGTGTCAGCGTCGTTCGGCAGTCATCAGCCACGGGAGCCGTTTATACGTCGGCCCCTTCAATATGCATAACATCCTGTCCGTTGTAGTACCCACAGCTGGGGCATACACGGTGCGGCAGCACTGGCTTGTGGCAATGCGTACATATAGACAACGACTGCAGTTTCAGTGCGTTGTGTGAGTTATGCGTGCCCTGTCGAGACTGTGATCGTCGGCGTTTTGGTAGCGGTGGCATATGATTCGCTCCGGTTCTCGGCTTAAGCTACCCCTGGTTGCCTTTCAGCAACTGTTGCAAGGGCGCCCAAACCGGGTCTATTTTCTGAATCTCATGGCACGGTCCCTCATTGAGGTCTGCGCCGCATACCTGGCATAGGCCCAGGCAACCTGTCCGGCAGAGAGGGTTGATGGGAACAGCAGCCAAGGCGTGCTGTCTGATGGCCTCTGCCAAGTCTAGTACGTGATGCTCATCTACGGTGAACTCGTCGTCCGTTGTCTCACCATTCATGCGTAAACGCCTGCCAACCGCAATGTCCACAGTGGGAAGAAACGTCTCCTCAAATTCCACGTGGACCACGTGTCCAAAAGGAACCAGACATCGGCTGCAAACGCTCTCCATCGTGGCGTCCACCTTGCCTGTCACCCAAACTCCGTCAACGCTCTTGGTCAGTCGAGCATTGCCACGGGCATGGATAGCAGACTGCTCATCATCCAACGGCTCAAAGCGCTGGTCAAAGCTGTGGGAGCGCGTGGAGCCGGCTGACTCCTTCATCAATTGAGCGACATTAACGCGCAAACTCACGGTTACACCACCTACCCAACCCAGCTATTATACCGGCGTTTTCCGCTATTGTGTCAACGAGAGGGCATATTGGGTGGATTGTTAGCTTGAACATAGCGCACATCCCTACGCCCGCTTTCGCCGATCTTCCACGGCCTGTTGTATGGCCGCGTCAATGTCGCCAGTCCTGGAACCGGGGCCAAAGACAGCCATCACGCCCATCTCCCGCAGTGCTATCCGGTCAACCTCAGGGATGATGCCGCCCACAAAGACAATGGCGCTCTCCAGCCCTCTCTTTTCAAGCGCGTCCATGACCCGCGGCACCAGCTCCATATGCGCGCCAGAGAGGATGCTCAGGCCGACCACGTCCACCTTATGCTCAGCGGCGGCGTCAGCAATCTGCTCCGGCGTCTGCCGTATGCCCGTGTAGTAGACCTCCAGGCCAGCGTCCTCCAAAGCGCGCACCACCATCCGCGCGCCGCGGTCGTGACCGTCCAGCCCCGGCTTGGCTACAAGCACCTTGCTCCGGCGTTCCGTCATTTGGTCTCCTTGGGGTGCGGCTGCACCAACTCCACCAGCACGTGCTCCACAGCCTCCGGCCTGATGAAGGCAATGCTTCCCGTAAAGCCGTGGACAGGCTCCTCATTCACCAATGGTATCCCCGCCTTTTTCAACGAAGCTAACCTCTCTTTGACATCCTCCACCTGGAAAGCAATGTGGTGTAGGCCCCCGCCACGAGAGGCCACGAACCTGCCGATAACGTTCTCAGGGTCTGTGGACTCCAGCAGTTCGATGCGCGTCTGGCCTATCTCCAACAACGCCGCCCGCAGGTTACGGCCTGGATCCTCCAAGATTTCGGCATCAGGGGCGCCAAAAAGCGTCTGGAAGAGTGCCTTCGCCTCCTCCACGTTGGTAACTGCGATGCCGACGTGGTCAACGTGGCGTACGGTGCAGATGGGTGCGTCGGTGGTCATGCTCTCTCCATGGCGCTGCGTTGGAATTTGAGGACGCGGCCATTCTAACTCACTCATGCTGGAGGCTCACACGTTACACAAATGGTTGAATCACGGAGTAAACTAGAGCCAGTTTCAGCGATATGTCCAAGGACAGGCCATTGGAGGCGTAATGGGTCTTCTGAAAGCACTGAGCAAGATAAGAGGCGGCTACCCCGGCGGCTGGCGTCAATACGCCCGTGGCTACCAGGGCAATAAGACGCCTCCTTTCCAACAATCGTCCGACCCCAAGGACCGCAGGAGCCTCATCCCGCCAACGGGCCTGCGTGAGTACTGGTACCCCGCGTTGCCCGCAAAAGACATCAGCTGGAAGAAGCCCGCAGGTCTACGCATGTTAGGAGAGGACCTCACCTTCTTTCGCGACAAAAATGGTGACATCCAAGCGCTGTGGGACTACTGCCCGCATCGCGGCGTCTACCTTTCGTGGGGAGATTGCTTCTGGAAAGGCTACCTGAGCTGCCCGTACCACGGCGCAACGTTTGACGGCGACGGCGAGTGTGTGGAGTTCATCACTGAAGGCCCGGACTCAAAGATGGTGGGACAGCTCAAAGCAAAGAAGTTCCCCACCGTCACCCTTAAAGGGCTGGTCTTTGTGTGGATGGGTGAGGGTGAACCCGTGCCGCCGGAGGAAGACATCCCGCCAGAGTTCTTTCAGGAAGATGGACAGGTCCTCACGGCCTGGCGCTACTGGGACTGCAACTGGATGGTGGCTCTGGAGAACGCCTACGACTCTCACGTGGGCTTCATGGTGCACCGTAACTCGCTCAGTGGTCTGCGTGGCAGGCTTGGCGTGGCGCCCCGCTCACCAATAGGCTCCCGCCCGCGAGTGATAGGCAATAAAACAATTGTCCCGCTACGCGTCACGGGAACAGGCAAAGAAGATACACGCGCTTACTACAACAAAACCCAGAAGCAGCCGCTGCAAATGCACTACCCGCGCATCAACGCCAAGTGGCCCAAGTACACGTGGCGCAGGCTGTGGATATGGGCCACTGAGCCCATGGACCGCAAGATGCTCAAGCTTCCGCTCTTTGAGACCAATGGAGAGTGGATAGGCCAGCGACTCCCCGGCATGGTACGGAATGACTATCGTGACCACATGTATACACGGTGGGTTATCCCCGTGGAACCAGGCTTGTCACGGCTTGTCTACTTCCACTCCGCACGACACACGACGGCCTTTGGCCGCTTCTATGAGACTGCCAAGTTCCACCTGTTCCACAACTTCATTCATCATTTCAACTTCTCTGATCAAGACTATGACGCCCAGCGCTCGGCCAGATACCAGTACCCCGAATACCTGTCAGCCACAGACCTTGCAGTGGTGCAACTGCGAAAGCTGGTAACGGAGCACGCTCGTGGCGTGACGAAATCTGCTGATATGCCTGAGGTGACCACTTCTGAGGAGAGCATGGTGGAGGCGTACCAGGAACTGGAAGCCCAAAGCACCGACACAACCCCAACCAGCGCCGGTTAACAAGGCGCAACAGGGAACCCTTTCTTGGAAGAAGGTGTTCCCGCACCTTCCCAAAGAATTTCGCAGACTAACAGGAAGCCCTGGGCATTAGTGCCCAGGGCTTCCTGTTCCATCATGCGGTTTTCTGGAAGGGGTCTCGGGAGACCTCTTTGCAAAAGCCGTCTCCCTTAGTCCTGCCCTGCTAGCCTGCATCACGGAGGACGTGACGAGCTATGACCATACGTTGTACCTCACTAGTACCTTCGTATATCTCCGTCACGCGCTGGTCTCGGTAGTAGCGTTCCACCGGATTGTCGCGGAAGTAGCCGTAGCCGCCAAATATCTGGAGCGCCTTATCGCAGGCGAAGTGCGCCGCCTCCGATGCGAACAACTTGGCCATAGCTGATTCCTTCCCGTGAGGGAGCCCCGCGTCCTTGAGTTGCGCTGCACGGCGGGTCAGCAAGCGTGCCGCATCTAGTTGCGTGGCCATATCCGCAATCATGAACTGGATTGCCTGGTGCTCCTCCAGCTTCTTACCGAAAGCCTCCCGCTGCTTGGCGTATTTGGCCGCTGCCTCCAGGGCCGCCTGGCCTATGCCTACAGCCTGCGTGGCGATTGATATGCGGCTTGAGTCCAGCACCTTCATAGCCAGCTTGAAACCGTCGCCTTCTTCGCCCAGCCTGTCCTCGACAGGCACATAGCAGTCCGTGAACACCAGTTCCGCCGTGCTGGAGCCCCGCAGCCCCAACTTGCCGTGCTGAGCGTTGGCCTGAAAGCCGGGGTTGTCACTGTGAACAATGAACGTTGAGATGCCCTTCGCGCCCAGGGACCGGTCAGTGGACACGAACACCACAATGACCTCCGCCTCAACGCCGTTGGTAATGAAAATCTTGGCCCCGTTGAGCACATAGCCGCCGTCACGGGGCGTGGCCGTCGTCTGCATGTCCGCCGCGTCGCTGCCGCTGCTGGGCTCCGTCAGCCCAAACGCCGCTATCTTCCGGCCCGCAGCTAGGTCAGGCAGGTACTTCATCTTCTGTGCTTCACTGCCACCTGCCGCGATGGTCGACACCCCCAGCGATAGGTGCGCCATCTGCACCACAGAGGTCGACGCACACCCGCGGGCCACCTCCTCGCCAGCAATGGCAAGCTGCTGATAACCAGCGCCTGCGCCGCCGTAGGCCTCGTCCACGGTCAGCCCCATGAGGCCAAGCTCGCCCAGGCCCTTCACATTCTCCCAGGGGAAGCTCTCCGTCTCGTCAATCTCCTTGGCGCGGGGGACCAGTTCACGGTCTACGAAGTCACGCACCGTCGCCTGGAGCAGTTTTTCCTCTTCCGTCAGCAGCAAGTCCATGGCTGTCCTCGTTTCACGTTACGGCTGTAGTTTGCGTATCCAAAGCACGGTGCGGGGGTCTTGCCCTCGCCGCACCGTATAATGCTCCGAGAGATGGGCACATTATACGTAGTCACCACCCCTATCGGGAATCTTGAGGACATCACCCTACGCGCATTACGAGTGCTGGGTGAGGTATCGCTGATTGCGGCTGAGGACACGCGGACGACGCGCAAGCTGCTGACGCGATACCACCTCCACGTACCGCTGGTGAGCTACAACGAACACAACTCCGCTGGCCGCACGCCTCGCATCCTGGAAGCGCTGGCTGGGGGTGACGTGGCGCTGGTCTCCGACGCAGGTGCTCCTGGGGTGAGCGACCCTGGTTCCTCGTTGGTGCGCGACGCCGCAGAGCATGGCCACACCGTGACGCCGGTGCCCGGCCCATCCTCCGTTACAACGGCTGTCTCTGCTGCTGGACTGCCGGGCGACGCCTTCTGCTTCCTTGGCTTCCTACCACGAACGAAAAAGGCGCGGCGCGCCCTGCTCAATAGCGCAGCGACTCTGCCATGGACGCTCGTCGCCTTTGAAACGCCCCACCGTCTACGCGCATCGCTGGAGGACATACTGGCCTCGCTGGGCGACCGCCCCATGACGGTGTGCCGTGAGCTGACCAAACTTCACGAGGAGCTATACAGAGGCGTTATCAGTGATGCCCTGGAACACTTCCAGACCCCTCGCGGTGAATTCGTCCTCGTGATAGAAGGCGCATCTTCCATTCGTGGAGGGGCTCTAGAAACACCGATCACTGAGCCTATCGATGACAACGCCCTTCGTGAACAACTCACGACCCTCAAAGCCCAGGGCGTCACCGCCCGTGACGCCGCCGCCCAGCTTGGCACGCCAAGGGGTGTCGTCTACAAGCTGTGGCGGGACATAAACTAGGCAGGGTTAAACTACGGTGACCCGGCCTCGAGCTTGCGCGTGACATCCTCCCGCAACAGCCCTTTGTTGACCTTGCCAACCGCCGTTAGCGGGAAGGAATCGACAAGTTCCAACCGCTCAGGGAGCTTGAACGTCGCCAAGTCACGCTTACGGAGGAAGACCACAAGCTCTTCCAGTGTCAGTGCATCACCTGGGTACTGTATGACATAGGCACACGCGCGCTCACCCATGACCTTGTCCGGCATCGGCACCACTGCCACGTTGGAGACCTTGGAATGCGCCAGGATGAGGTTCTCAATCTCCTCTGCTGATATCTTCTCGCCGCCACGGTTCACGAGGTCCTTTATCCTGCCCTCCACCACCAGATTGCCGTCGGCACGCCTGCGTACGACATCGCCGGTGCGATAAAAGCCGTCTTCTGTGAAAGCCGTCCGGTTATGCTCCTCCGCCATGTAATAGCCACGGATGGTGTAAGGCCCACGCGTCAGCAATTCGCCCATCTCGCCATCAGACACGGGGTTGCCGTCCGTATCAACGATACGAAGCTCATCGTGGGGCGAAATAGGCCGACCCTGGGTGTCTTCCAGTGCGTCGTCCGGGTCGTCAACGCGGGTGTAGTTCAGCAGACCCTCTGCCATGCCAAAGACCTGCTGCGGAGTGCTACCCAGCAGCGGCTTGATGCGTTGCGCGACCTCCGGGTTCAGCCGCGCGCCGCCCACCTGCAACAGTTGTAGGCTGGAAAGGTCGTGTTGTTCGCGCTCCGGCGCCTCCAGCCAGCGGATGGCCAATGCAGGGACAAGCGCGGTTATAGTCACGCGCTCACTCTCAATCAGCGGGAACGCGCCGGCAGCGCTGGGGTCGTTGTTCAGCACGACACGCCCGCCCACGTGGAACGTTCCCAGCGCACCTGGGCAGCCCAAGGGAAAGTTATGGGCGATAGGCAGCGACACCAAGTACACGGTGTCGGCGTTGAAACCGCACACCTCACCGCTGGCGCGTAGGTTGTAGGAATAGTCGTCGTGAGTCCTGGGGATCAGCTTTGGCATGCCCGTGGTGCCACCCGACAGCAGAAAGAACGCAACGTCGTCCGGCACGGGCGCGTAAGGCGCTACGATTGCACGGGCTGTCACCACGTCAGGCGCCGACTCCAGCAAGTGCGTTATCGACATGAAGCCGTCGTCAGGAGCGTCGCCCACTACCAACAAGTACTGCAGCGATGCGACCTCCGCCTGTACATCGCGAGCGAGGGCAGCGTAGTCGAACCCCCGGAACGTCGTGGGCACGGCGTAGGCCACGGCCTTCGAGAATTCGGCCAGGTACGCGGTCTCATACTTGCGGTGAGCAGGCAAAGCGTGGACAGGCAGCGCGCCAATGCGTATGAGGGCCAGGAATAACGTCACGAACTCATGGACGTTGGGCAGTTGCACCAGCACCCGGTCCCGGGGACGAATGCCAAGCCCCACCAACGCCGCTGCCAGTCTATCTACGTCCTCGTCAAGCTGGACGTAGGTCAGCCGAGTATCGCCGTCCACCAGCGCTATGCGGTCACCATACTGCTCAGCCCACGTCCGCAGCATCTCGCCAATGGTATCGCCACGCCATAGCCCCTCGCGGCGGTAGCGTTCCGCTACATCAGAGGGCCAGGGCACGAAGCCTTCAAGCGTCATCGTCCCTCTCTATTGGGCCAGTCGCCACCCGTCAGTAGCGGCCTGCCAGCGCACAAGTCCACACGGCCTGACATGATAGCCGTATTGGCGGCATCATTGCTTTCTATGCCACCCTCCAGCATAACCGCGACGCCATGCTCAACGCGTATGCACTCGCAGGCCAGCAACGCACGCCACGCGCCCTCGCCAACCACGTCAGCGGAGGCTCTGGCTGGCAACTCGACGACGACCATCCGCGCACCCTGTTCTGCCATTGCACTGGCGGCAGCGACACAACGGTCGACGTCCAGCGGACTGTTGTTAGCAACGGCAATCCTCACGGCAATGGGGCGTTCAGCGGGCCACGCACCTCGTACGGCATCGAGCGTACCGGCA
>CAVOAJ010000012.1:0-16179 GCA_963693605.1 Dehalococcoidia bacterium
CTAGTACCGAGGCGAGTCCGTGCGGTGGGCATAACTCACACTTCCAATAATGGCCGCAAGGGACGGAAGCTGTACCTGTGGATGGGCGTGGGGCCAAGCTCTTGCAACGCTTGCAGGTGCCCTGATGACCCGTACCCTTTGTGGCCCGCAAACCCGTAGCCGGGATAGAGAGCGTCCATCTCCACCATGAGGGCGTCCCTGTACACCTTCGCGATGATGGATGCTGCGGCGATGGCCGTACACAGCATATCGCCCTTGATGATGGCGGTGCAGGGCTTATTGCGCCACGACAATTGCAGCGCATCAATCAGCAGGTGGTCCGGCGGCTGGGGGAGCGCTTCAAGTGCGAGGGTCATGGCACGGCGGGTGGCGGGAGCAATGCCAATGCGGTCTATCTCTTCCGCTGGCACCTCACCGATGCCGATGCCCAAAGCGGCCTGACGCACAATAACGTCTCCCCGCTCCCGCTGTCGCGCGGTGAGTGCTTTGCTATCACGAATGATTGCAAGCTCCGGCTGTTGGAGGGTCAACTCAAGGGGGAATACCACCGCAGCCGCAACCACTGGGCCTGCCAAGGGGCCGCGCCCTACTTCATCAATGCCGGCCACGTGCAAATAGCCTTGAGCGTGGAGTTCACGCTCAGCGTCGCGGGTGGGGAGGGTAATTCGGGATGCGCCTCTCGTCATGCTGGCGCTCCTTGCGTATCGTACGTGGTATTACTGCGATGCGCTGTCCAACTGCTACTGAATGAAGCCGCCGCCCAGCACTTCGTCACCGTCATAGAAGACGGCCGCCTGCCCGGGCGTTACCGCCCGCTGCGGCGTATCCAGGCGAAGCACAGCCTCATTGCCGTACGCCTCCAGGGAGGCTGCGACTGCCGGTGCGTTGTAACGTATCTTGGCAGTGACAGGCCGTGGGCCTTCCGGGGCGACACCTCCCACGAACCGCACCCCGCCTACGCGTACGTCGCTCTGGAGGAGTTCAGCTTCCGTACCCACCACCACCTGCCGCTCCACCGCGTCCAGCTTTATCACAAAAAGCGGGTCGGCACCGGTCAGGCCAAGCCCACGGCGCTGGCCCACGGTGTAGTACTCAATCCCTTTATGACTGCCGAGTACGTCACCGGAAGCGTTGACGATATCCCCCGGTTGGGGCGTCAGGCGCGTACGGAGGAACTCCCTGTAGTCACCCTGAGGGATAAAGCAAATTTCCTGGCTGTCCGGCTTGTTTGCCACTGGCAACCCGGCCTCCCGTGCAATGTCCCGTATCTCCACCTTCGTGTACTCGCCCACAGGGAACAGCAGGTTTGCCAACGTCTCCTGGCCCAGGTTGAAGAGCACGTATGACTGATCCTTGGAACCGTCAACTCCCGCGAGCAAACGGTACCGGCCATCTGCTTTGTCTTGTGCAATGCGCGCGTAGTGGCCTGTCGCCACGTAGGCTGCGTCCATGAACTTGGCCCGCTGCAATAAGAAATCAAATTTCATTTTGTCGTTACAGGCAATACAAGGGTGGGGCGTCCTGCCTCGCTCGTACTCGGACACGAAGTAGTCCATCACGTGATCGCTGAACTCTTGTTGGAAGTCCATGAAGTAATGCGGGATGTCCAACAGCTGACAGACGCGCCGAGCGTCCTCCACGTCCTCAATGGAGCAGCAGCCTTGGTGGTTCCCCGTGGCAGCGTTAACTGTGTCTTCAGACCACAGGCGCATAGTTACGCCAATGACGTCATACCCTTGCTGGTGGAGTAGGCAAGCCGCCACTGACGAGTCGACGCCGCCACTCATGGCAACCACGACCCGTTGGCGGGAAGGTGTGATGTTGTCCTGTGTTGATGGAATCATTGCTGCCTGAGTGCCGGTGACGGAGCCTCTCCGGCGGTTACCATGGCCGTGTCTGTCAGAAGCCGCTTGGTTATGCGGCCCGGCGTGACAATGCCGCCTGACAGCACCATCTGCATGGCTGCTTGCACCGTCATATCAGTGTCGTAGACATCTTCAACCGAGAGCACAGCCACCCATCCAGAGTTTGGCAGAGGTGCCGTGGGAATATAGACCACCGCCATGGGCCTGTCCTCTTCATCATTGGTGAGGCTGGTCAAAAAGCCAATGGTCCAGAGACCGGGGCGTGGATATTCAATGGTCACCACCCGCTTGAATCCGGTAACCGGCGACCCTGAAAACGACTCCACCAGACGCTTGGTCGCTGAATAGATGGGGCGTATTACCGGGACGCTGAGTAAAAATTGCTGGAGGCGCGAGATCAGGCGTAGGCCAAAGACGCTGGTGGCCACAATCCCCGCTACGTACACCACCGTAATGAGCGCAACCAGCCCAACACCTGGAATCTCTCTACGGAACCACAGGTCAAAGGCAGGGCTGAGCAGACCGTCCAAAAAGTCAAAGACCAGCCTCAGTACCCAATAGGTCAAGATGAGAGGCACCAGAAACAGCATGCCAGCGGCAAACCTGAATCGCAGGTGTCTCCCAACCCCTCTCCAGGTATTACGGGTGATGGGTATTGCGGCTTTTGAACGCAGGAATCGCACGATAACCGTACCTCCCAAGCAGAGGAGACTACCCTCTCGGCAAGCCTAGCGCCATGCGGGCTTAACCGCGGCTAGTATACCGCATTCAACATCCTGAACCGAGGCCCAGATGTCAACATTGACCCCTCTGGCAGGCTGAGCCCTATAATGGATGAAGTGCAATCACCAACACGACGGCAAAAGACCCCCCGGCAGCAGACCAGCGCAGTCTTGGCAATGGCCAGGCTGGCTGTGGACGTGGCATCAGAGAAGCAGGCGTCAGACATACTGATGTTGGACGTTCGTAAGCTCACGCCCTTCACAGATTACATCATCATCCTGACTGCGGACAACCTCCGTCAGATTAACGCCCTAGCTGAAGACATCCGCATAGGCCTCAAGACTGAGGGGGTAGACCTTCATCATCGTGAGGGTACCCCGGAGTCTGGATGGGTGTTGATGGACTTTGCAGACGTGGTGGTCCACATCTTTGCGCCAAACCAGCGTGACTTTTACAGCCTGGAACAGGTCTGGGAAGACGCACGGCAGGTCGTTAGGATTCAGTAACCCATCGATCCACGTCACGCTGGTAGTCTAAAATTTCCCCGCTGTTGAAGAAGATGCCCAACTCGTGAGCGGCTGCCTCAGGTGAGTCAGAGCCATGCACAAGGTTGCGGCCTATCTCAATCCCCAAGTCACCCCGTATGGTCCCCGGCGCAGCCTGCTGCGGGTTGGTCACTCCCATGGTGGTCCTGACCACTTCCACTGCATTGTCGCCCTCAACGGCCATGGCTATGAGCGGGCTGGAAGTCATGAACCCCTTCAACCCCGCAAAGAACGGCTTGTCCACATGGGCCTCGTAGTGCCGACGGGCCAGCGCGTCATCCATCTGCAGCATTTTGATGCCGGACAGCTTAAGGCCCCGGTCTTCCAACCGAGCGATGATGCGGCCCACTAGGCCGCGCTGCAAGACGTCAGGCTTCAGCAATACCAGGGTACGTTCCATGGAGCAAGGTCTCCTTATAGTGTTGTTTTTATACGTAACGGCTTCACAGACTATCACACGACCCACGTTGCGTGACGGGGCTTACCTCGACTTTGCTGTCCCCCCGTACTTTACAAGTCTGGGTGGCCGTGGCGTGCTTGTGGTGGGAGCGCGTAGGTAGTGGGGCTGAAGGCCCGCCAGTGGGTCTGACTGCCCAGCGGCAAGTCGGGCAACGCCCACCTCCACCAGCCCAGGTAGACGAGATGAAGGTTCGTCCGTTTCAACAAAGTGTGCGCGGTGTCCCAATGCTTCCTCTAGCTGGTCCCGATAGACGGGCGCACCTTCACCGCAGAACAGTATGTGTCTGCCAGTGAGCGCCAGCAAAGCCGGGGGCTCCGTGATGCGGTCAGGGGTGAGCCGGTGCAAGGCGCCTTGCTTGGGTTGAAAACGCGCCCACGCCACCAAGCTGCGCCCTGATTCCAAGATTGGACAGATGATGCTGCTTGCCTCACGGTACGGATAAGCAGATGCCTCCAACGTGCTCACCCCCACCACTGGCAGTGAGAGCGAGAAGGCTAATCCCTTAGCAACGCTGAGGCCAGCCCGTAGCGTGCTGAAGCCACCTGGCCCTGTGGCGACAATTACTCCTTCAAGTGAGGACACAGCCACACCCGCTCCGCTCAGGAGTTCCTGTACAGCGGGCATGAGCTCCGCCGTGTGGCTGTGCGTAGAATGCCAGGTGGCGCTGCGGAGCATACTGCCGTCAGCCCAAAGGGCCACTCCGGCGTACTTGGTAGTGGTATCTATAGCAAGGTACATAGCTCAGACAGCCTTAATCTCAATGGAGGTGCCATCCAACCGCTTGGCTATCTCCTCCATCAGTCCAACGTACCGCTCCCCGGCGGGTGACAGCCGTAGGCTCCGGCTTTCCTCACTCAACTCGGTCAATTCCACCAGAAGATGCTCCTCTGGAAAGAGATCAATGGCCTTCTCCGCCCACTCCACCACGCAGACGCTATCTGTCAGGAATTCATCAATGCCAAGCTCCTCCACCTCACGGGGGTCATCTATACGGTAGAGGTCCAGGTGGTGCAGCGTCACACGTCCGTGGTACTCATGCGCCAGGATGAACGTGGGGCTGTGGGCATATTCCTCCACGCCCAGACCCCATGCAATGCCCTGGGTCAAGGTTGTTTTGCCCGCGCCAAGGTCACCGCTCAACAGGATGAGGTCTCCGGCCTGGGCTAACTGGCCCAGTACCCGTCCAACCTGCTGGGTCTCCTCCGCACTGTGGGTGGTTATCTCAAGGGTCTTGACCATCAACGCAAGTGCTCCCACCCTTGGGCCGCCAGCGTTAGCTCTTGCCCATTCTCGTCCTCAATGCGCACCTGACCAGGCTCATCAGCGGTGACCTCTCCAACAGTCACCGCCTCCGGCAACTCATGCAACACCCGGTCAATGAGGTATCTGGGGCCGGTGAAGATGAGCTGGTATTCCTCACCGCCGCCTATCGCCAAATCACGTGCTTGGTCAGGCAATGCGTCTCGAAGGGACTGCGCTACAGGCACCTGAGCCGCGTACAGCTTTGCACCCGCGCCACTGGCGCGACAGAGCTTGGAAAGGTCGGCTGCTAGGCCATCTGACACGTCCATGGCGCACCTGACGCCAGCACGCAACAGTCGCTGGCCCTCTTCCAAGCGCGGCTCCGGCCTGCGGTGCGCATGAATGAGGCTCTGCGCCGCCGGGGACTGGTCCGCACTCCCGGCCAGCAAGAGGTGAAGCCCTCCTGCTGAAGCGCCCAATGCCCCGGTCACAGCAATCACGTCTCCGGGACGCGCCGCGCTGCGCGTTAGGGGTTCCGCTGCACACACACCGTTCATGGTTACAGAGCAGAACACGTTGGTGGAACTCACAATATCACCGCCCACAATCTGGGTCCCGTAGGCGCGACACGCCTCCACCATGCCAGCGTAGAGGTCATCAATGGCCGTCACAGGCAGGTCTGCGGGCAGGCCAAGCGTCACCAAGGTGTAGAGAGGAGCTGCGCCCATGGCGGCGACATCACTCAGGTTGGCAACAAACACCTTCCAACCAAGGTCACGCCATGGAATGGTGTTGCGCGTAAAGTGAACGCCTTCCACCACCGTATCTGTGGTACAGACCTCAACGCCGTTGCCCACGCGCCACGCGGCTGCGTCGTCACCAATACCCAAGCGGACGCGGAACCCTGCGACGGACGGGCTCTCAAGCCGAGCCTCCGCCACCAGGGCCGTTATCCGGTCTATCAGTGCGAATTCGCCTAGGTCTCCTACCGTGGTCATGGCCTCATTATCGCCACCATGGCTTGGACGTGTCCACTTGGCACGTAAAAAGCCAACTGCGAACGCTCATTGTCAGCGACATCCATAGCAATCTGGACGCACTAGACGCAGTGCTGGCAGACGCCTGTGAGCCGCTGACGCTGAGAGCCGTCCGCCGCATAGCTACGCGACTCGTTGACAATAGAACAAACCGGAGGCTACAATCTTTCCGTATTGAACGTCGAGAATCAGGAGCCACAGGCCTATCCATGCTTAGAATTCGTTTGCGTCGAGTCGGCAAGAAAAAGCAACCCAGCTACCGCATTGTGGTGGCTGATATCAGATCGCCCCGGGACGGGAAGTTTGTGGAGCAGATTGGTCAGTACAACCCCATGACTGACCCTCCTACCACTAAAGTCTCTGAGGACCGCGCACGTCACTGGCTCAGCAACGGTGCAAAGCCGTCTGAAGCTGTAGAGCGCATCCTGCAAGCCCATGGCATTTTGGAGAAGGCCAAAAGCTAATGAAGGAATTGGTGGAGTATATCGCCAAGTCCCTGGCTTCCTTCCCAGATGACGTGAAAGTGACCGAGGAAGAGGAAGATGAAGGGCACACGGTAGTCCGCTTGGAGGTCAACCCTGAAGACAAAGGGAAGATCATCGGACGGCAGGGCCGCGTTGCTCAGGCTATGCGAGTCCTCCTTCGCGTGGCTGCTGTCAAAGATGGTATCCGCGTTAGCTTGGAAATAGTCTGACCTCGCTTTGCTTCCCACTGCTCTTTTGACTTCATCTCCTGTGCAACCAATCCCCCGCGAAGGATTCGTGCAAGTCGGCATCGTTGCTGGCGCTCATGGCCGCCTTGGCCGCATTCGCATCTCCCCTACTACAGACAACCCAGACCGCTTCCGGACCAACGCCGTGGTGGACATCCAAGGACGTCCACACACCATCCGGCGCGTCATACCCAATGGCTCATTTCTGCTCCTACACGTGTCTGAGGTAGATACGATTGAAGACGCTGCTGCCCTGACCGGCGCCATCATTGAGGTGCCGGACGCTGATATCCCTTCGCTCCCAGAGGACGCCTACTACCATTTCCAACTCTTGGAGTTAGAGGTGTACGACGTCTCCGCCACGCGGCTGGGTACGCTTACCCAAGTGTTGGCTACCGGCGCCAATGACGTCTACGTCATAAGCAATGAGGGTAATGAGCTGCTCCTTCCGGCCATTGGTGACGTGATTATCTCCGTGGACCTGGAGCAGGGTCGCATGACCGTGGCCCCGCCTGAGGGCCTAGAGTGGGTTGCAGTACCAGGGAGCAAGGCTCCTAGCCCAAAGAAGCGCCCCCAGAAGAAGCGCCGCAAGGCATAAGAGATGCGGCTCGTACACCTCATTCGTGTGCAGTTCTGGGAAAAACCTCAGCATGGCGTGTCATCACCCTATGCACTCCCTCCCCGCCCGATGCTATAGTAAGCATGACCGGCGCAAACCAGATCCATCCGTAGAACGCCATAAGGATAGGAACAGAAATGTCTGGACACTCCAAATGGTCCACGATCAAGCACAAAAAGGCCGCCATTGACGCGAAGCGTGGCCAAATATTCACCAAAATTGCCCGTGAAATCACCGTTGCGGCCCGCCAGGCGGGTGGTGATCCTGATATGAACCCCCGGCTACGGCTTTCCTTGGACAAGGCAAAGAGCGCCAATATGCCTATGGAAAACATAGACCGTGCCATCAAAAAGGGCACTGGGGCTGACCAAGACAGCGCTAATTTCGAAGAGATTATGTATGAGGGCTACAGCCCCGGCGGTGCAGCCGTTCTGCTGCAAGTTCTGACTGATAACCGGAACCGCACCGCGCCTGAAGTCCGCGCAGCCTTTTCCAAAGCTGGCGGGAGCATGGGAGAGGTAGGCTCTGTGGCCTGGATTTTCACAAGCAAAGCCATGGTCACGGTAGAAGAAATAGACGATGAGAAAGCGGACGAGGTGGCTCTGGCTGCCATAGACGCAGGGGCTGAGGACTTCAAAGTGGAGGACGGCACCCTGGAGGTCTACGGGTCACCCTCAGACTTTGAAGCCATCCGTGATTCCGTTGCCGCCCAAGGAGTGCAGGCCGCTCAGGCAACAATCACGATGGTTCCCAACAACACCATACCTCTGGATGACCACACAGCCATGCAGACATTGAAGCTCCTTGATCGACTTGAGGAGTTGGATGACGTCCAGCAGGTCTTCACCAACGGTGACTTCTCTGACGATGTCCTGGAAGAATACCGGGACGCGTAATCACAACGACACCGGCGTGCGCCGGTGTCACAGACAGAACCACCTCAGGAGCAGCCGTGCGCATATTAGGTGTTGACCCCGGCACCATAAAATTTGGCTATGGCATTGTGGACGTGGACTCCTACGGCGCCAAGTGCGTGGCCTACGGATGCTTGGAGGCCAAGCGCTCGTCAGATATCCACAACCGCCTGCTTACCATCTATCGTGGTCTTGAGGAAGTCGTTACCCAGTGGAAACCTGACCACCTGGCCGTGGAGGAACCCTTTGTCGCCCCGCAGCGCGGCGCAAAGGCCGGTGTCGCGGTTGGTCAGGCCCAGGCGCTTGCGCTGCTGCTGGCGGCCGCCGGGGACATGGAGGTCCACCGGTACGCACCCTCTCAGGTCAAACGCGCGGTTTCTGATTATGGCGCGGGGAGCAAGGCGCAGGTACAACGCATGGTGCAGATGGTTCTTGGCATGGACACAGAACCGATGTCTGAAGACACCTCAGACGCCCTGGCCGTTGCTCTTTGCCACATTGGCCACTGGCGCGCAGCACAGCGGATACTGACAGCATGAGCCTCATTGCCGCATTGGAAGGACGCTTGGAAGGGAAAGGCCCGGACTATGCCCTCGTCCGGGTTGGTGGCTTCACCCTACAGGTATTCGTACCGGTCACGGACCTGACGCACATAGGCCACGCTGGCGACAACGTCCACCTCCACACGCAACTCATAGTCAGGGAGGATGACCTCCTGCTCTTCGGGTTCGCCACAGAGAGCGGCAGTCGCATGTTCGGGCTCCTGCGTGAGGTGGGCGGCGTGGGGCCACGGCTGGCCCTTGCCATACTGTCCACCCTGTCGCCGGAGACCGTCGCGGCTGCGGTGGTCGCTGAAGACTCCGTCACGCTGAGTCGTACACCCGGCGTGGGTAAGCGCACCGGTGAGCGCATCGTGCTAGAGCTAAAGGACAAGCTGGACCAGAAATTCGGGGCTGTCCAGCCCGCCCTGGCCCAAGACGCGGTGGATGAAGACCACGCCCTCCGTGCGTTGGTGGCCCTTGGCTTCACGCCCTTTGAGGCTCGCCAGGCCCTCTCCGTGGAACACGAGCACAAACTCTCCGTGGAGGAGCGCATCAGCCACGCACTACGCCGATTGGGTGAGGCGTAAGCCAGGTACGGTAGGAACCCGTTCTTGAAAGAAAGCGTTCCCACCCCCTCCCAAAGAACTTCGCAGACTAGCAGGAAGCCCTGGGCATTAATGCCTAGGGCTTCCTGCTCAATCATGCGGTTTTCGGGAAGGGGTTTGGGGAGACCTCTTTCCAAAGGAGGTTTCCCCATGGCCTGGCTTACGCCGTGGCCGGTTCATACTCCACCAGAGCGCCGGGCTCTGGGCAGTACTCCAGGCACTCGCCACAACCAGTGCAGTCGTTCTCCAGCACCTCAAACCAATGGTGGATGTTGTTCAGCATGGGATGCACCGCGCCCTCAGGGCATGCCTCACGACACAACCCGCAGGCAATGCATAGCTTCTGTTCTATCTTGACCTTCATTTTTTGGCGTGCTCCGCTTCCTTGGCATGGGCGGCAGACCGGCCCCAGGGTCGGAGCAGGTAATCAAACACCGCTTTGATTGGCTCCTGGTCCTCAGGGGTGAGGGCGTAGGCGTCAATCTGGTACTTGCCCTCGATGAAATGCATCATCTCTTCAAGAAGCTGACTGTCGCTCTCATGCCGGACAAGGGGGTCCTCCATCACGCTCAAGACCGCGTTCAAGCGCAGACAGGCCACCGCCTCTTCCAGATAGTTCTGCCCCGCACGAGAGAGCGGGTGGATGTGCGGCACCATGGCAGTCAGGCCAAAGTACGCGGGGTCTCCCTGGTTGGCGGCTCTGGGGTCGTCCAAGAGTTCCGTCTCTTTCTTAATCCAGCCACCCCTAAGTAGGATGTCCGCATGAAGCGAGCCGTGCTTCACCTCATCCCATACCTGCCGTGCGCGCATCCGTTGCAGGTCAATGTACTTGGCCTGCTGGGGAATCGACACCGACAGCAGCTGGGTAGACATCTGTTTGATGGACATGTGCGGGCCTTCACCGGAATAGCCGCCCAGAGCTCCATTGCGCTTCCAGTCTTCGTTCTCGGAGTTCAATTGCTCATTGGCTTTGTGGAGCGCGCCGATGACCACGTTATTCCAGACAGGTATGAAGCGCTTCGTTTCCTTCAATCGGAACTCTGCTCCAGGGCCAGAGAAGCCAGTGGGGTACACCCATTTGTCTAAGAAATCTTGCAGGATAGGCTCCAACATTGTTCCCTCCCTCATGCATGTGGGCAGACTGCTTACTGCCAGCCTTAATGGCTCGGGCTTATGACTTTGGGGCCTTCCGAGGCCACTTCAGTTCATCCGTGTGTACATCAGGCGGCGGCGGCACCAAGGACCGACCGGTGGAAGTCTCCACAATGGACCCTGGCGCCGGACAATACATCAAGCAGACTGTACACCCAGGGTAAATGCATCGCTCGTCTATCTCATACAGGTGCTGCGCCTCTGGGGCAATCACCACCGCGTTGATATCTATCTCCCTGCACACCACGTAGCACATGCGGCATTCTGTGCACATCTCATGGTCTATAAATAACGGCACTTGCTTACTTTGTGTTGCCATTTCAATGCCTCTCAGGCTTGTCGTTTACTCAATGCCCTCTGGAAGCTCCGGCTCTTCGAAATCCTCCGGCATGGGAATGCCCAAAGCGAAGTTCGAGAACTCCTCTAGGGCAAAGAGATAATTCTTTCTGGTGGAGGCGCAGCTATTGCGGGCCAACGTAGCGTCCACGTCCGATGTCACGAACCGCTCCACAATGAGCTTACCCATGAGCACGTGGCTACGCGTCTCCGCCACCTGGCCAGCGAAGATTGCACGAATGTGAGGGTCTGGGTAGGACGCACCGAGCCGCTCCAGCCACGCCAGTTCAATTACCTTGGCGCCCAGATTCATTGCCGCTATACGGATGTTCTGGGAATAGTTGGCCAACGCTCGTAGTGAAAAGATGTAGTAGGCGACGCGGGACGTCTCGGAGAATTTGCAGTAGTCGTGCGCAAAGGCTCTGGACTGCGTACGCACCATCTTCCGCCGCAGTATCTCATCCACGTACTGCATCTCATGCGTAGAGTCATCGTAGAGTTGCTTGCTAAAGAGGTAGTCTACCGTAGCTGGGTACTCGTTCACGTTGATGCCCATGGCCCAGCCGCCGTAGATGTAGTACATCATGCGCTTGAGGGTCCACAAGCGGCCCAGCACACGGAACAGGCCGTCCTCCGTCACCTTGCCAGCCAACGCCCCGTCCAAAAGCGTGTCCATGGGCGTATGCAGGGATTCCACCCTGCTCTGCTCCATGAGACTTGTCGCTAGTTCTGCTCCCGGCTTCGCTATAGTTGTCATACCATGGCCTCCAGCCTGTGCGCCAGCATACTTTAATGGGACACAGCGGCCTTGTCCATACATGCAAAAGGCTTTATTCCGCAGGCCCACCTGGGGTAAGCTACTTCCTGTTAGATAAATCAACGCGCATATCAGTGCAGCGGAGGACCAATGGCTCTCCTGATACTCATCGCTGGAATCACCCTTGGCGCAGTATTCTTGACCGTAGGCTTCATCGCAGAGATTGGCGTGCTGACCGTCCTTGGCGTGCTCACAATGGGCAGCTCAATGGTGGTGAGCATCCAGCAGGCCACCAGAACAACTCCACTCCGGTAAAAGAGCCACAAACAGCCAAGGTACAAGCTGCTAGAGCTACTGCTCAACCAAAAGCTGGCGTTGCCCTGTCAGACATGACCCTTGCTGCGGCGCTACTGACCACAGGGTTCATGGTTGAACAGGGGCCGTAATCATCCTAGGCCTGTTCGTCATGAGCGGGAGCACCATCGGCGGGTTGGTCAAAGCCACCAACCCCTAGAACCACCCCTTGCGTCACGCTTTTGGCGCCCGCCAGCAACCCGTCACATGGTCGTTCACCATCCCCGTCGCCTGCATGTGCGCATAGCAAACCGTTGACCCCACGAACTTAAATCCGCGTTGCTTCAGGTCCTTGGCCATGGCATCCGACTCCGGCGTCATGGCTGGCGTGTTCTCCATGGCCAGCTCACCGGGGCGTCGCAGCGTCTTGCCGTCCGTGAAGCCCCAGATATAGCTGTCGAAACTGCCGAACTCCCGTTGCACGTCAAGAAAACGCTGCGCGTTATTGATGACCGCCGCTATCTTCAAGCGATTACGGATGATGCCCGCGTCTGCCATGAGCCGCAGTCGGTCGGCGTCGTCATAGGCTGCTATCTTCACAGCGTCAAAACCGTGGAGCGCCTTGCGGTAGTTCTCTCGCTTGTGCAGCACCGTCCTCCACGACAACCCAGCCTGCATGCCTTCCAGTACGAGGAATTCAAAGAGCTGCTGGTCATCATGGAGAGGGACACCCCACTCCTCATCGTGATAGCGCGCCATCAGCGGGTCTTCCGGCCCGCCAAAGCAGCGGATGCGGTCGTCAGTGGTCATGGGCTCTCCTCAGCATTCTGGTGCCGCAAGAAGATACGAGTTAAAGCCTCCCACCGCAAACGGCGTTTGACCCTTGTGCATACGACCCTCGGCGGTGCTACGATAGGCTTTCTATTCCCACCGTAGGTGTCACGCCCATGCCATTGGAGAGCATCCACGTTAAGGGTGCCCGTGAGCACAACCTGAAGAACGTTGAAGTGACGATCCCCCGGGACCGTCTCGTCGTCATCACCGGGCCGTCTGGCTCCGGCAAGTCCACGTTGGCCTTCGACACCATCTACGCTGAGGGCCAGCGCCGGTACGTCGAATCGCTGTCCGCCTATGCGCGCCAGTTCCTTGGCCTCATGGACAAACCGGATGTCGACTATATAGAAGGCCTGTCGCCAGCCATCTCCATCGACCAGAAGGGCGTATCAAACAACCCGCGTTCCACCGTTGGCACCGTCACTGAGATTTACGACTACCTCCGCCTGTTGTTCGCGCGCATCGGCCATCCGCACTGCTACAACTGTGGCAGGCCCGTATCCCGGCAGACCGTCCAGCAGATTGTGGAGAGCATCCTGGAGATGCCTCAGGACACGCGACTCATGCTGCTGGCCCCCAAGGTGGACCGACGCAAGGGTGAGCACAAAGAGATATTTGAGGATGCCCGCAAGGCGGGATTTGCCCGTGTACGGGTGAATGGTGAGGTACGGGACCTGTCGGAAGAGATAGAGCTAGATAAGCAGAAGTGGCACTACATAGACATCGTGGTGGACCGCCTCGTGATGGACGGTGAGACGGAGCGGAGCCGCGTACTGGACTCGGTGGAGACGGCGTTGCGCTATGGAGACGGCCGCATCAAGACGCTGAACGCCGATACCAATGAGGAGCGCCTTTTCTCCGAGCATTTTGCCTGCGCCTACTGTGGCATCAGCTTCGCGGAAATAGAGCCTCGCTCATTCTCGTTCAACAGCCCCCACGGCGCGTGTCCGTCATGCTCCGGCCTGGGCATCAAGCTCATTGTGGACCCTGACCTCGTTGTGCCAGACAAGGAGAAGAGTCTGGTGGATGGCGCAGTCCAGCCGTGGGCGCGCGCAGGTACATCAACCAATTGGTATTACAGCCTGTTGAAGTCCCTGGCGGCGGAGTACGGCTTCTCAGCCACCGTTCCCTTCAAGAAATTGACAGATGCGCAACAGCGACTGGTGCTCTACGGCGCGGACCGCAAGATTACGGCACGTCATCGCTCCCACCGCGGTCGTGAGTTCGAGTGGGAAACGAAATTTGAGGGCGTTGTCTCCAATCTGGAGCGCCGTTATCGGGGCACCTCATCTGAGTTCATGCGCACGGAGATTGAGCGCTACATGACCGCCAGCCCGTGCCAGGTGTGCGACGGCAAACGGCTGAAGGCGGAATCCCTAGCAGTGACTCTCGCGGGCATGAACATCATCGCCGTCACTGACCAATCGGTGCTGGAGGCTGTGGACTGGGTGCACCGCGTTACTGATGGCGCGTTGGTGGACATCGTCATCGATGAAAACGGCGTTGCTCACAGTGAGAACGGAGCGGTCCATCCGGAGGCTCTTGAAGGACGGCCCGCTAAGCCGCACTTCCACCTGTCTGCCAAAGGCAACCCCATAGGCGACGACGACTCACCCACTCTCAGCGATCGTGATATGCTCATTGGCAGGCAGATACTCAAGGAGATTGAGGGCCGCCTGAGGTTCCTTCACGAAATTGGCCTGGACTACATAACCCTCTCCCGCACGGCAGGCACCCTCTCAGGTGGTGAGGCCCAGCGCATCAGGCTTGCCACCCAGATTGGCTCCGGCCTCATGGGCGTACTCTACGTCTGTGACGAGCCTTCCGTGGGTCTGCACGCTGTCGACAACCACCGACTCATCACTACGCTCCAACGTCTGCGTGACATAGGCAACACCGTCATCATTGTTGAGCATGATGAGGCCATCATGCGCGCTGCGGACCACATCGTGGACATGGGCCCCGGTGCGGGTGAACACGGCGGAAGAGTCGTGGCGGAAGGCCAGCTTACAGACATCCTTGAGTCGGAGGAATCGCTCACCGGCGCGTACCTCTCCGGCAGACGTGAAATTCCGGTACCCACGAAGCGTCGCAAGGGCAGCGGCAAGCACCTGGTGGTGCGTAAGGCAGAAGCGAACAACCTACGTGCCGTGGACGTGAAAATACCGCTGGGGCAGTTCATCTGCGTCACCGGCGTCTCTGGCTCCGGCAAGTCCACTTTGGTGTATGACGTGCTGTACAAGTGGCTGGCTCAGCAGCTCTATAGGGCCAAGGACCGCCCCGGCAAGAGCAAGGGCGTGGAGGGGCTGGAGCATATAGACAAGGTGGTCAACATAGACCAGTCGCCCATCGGCAGGACGCCCCGCAGCAACCCAGCTACCTACACCGGCACGTTCACGCCCATCCGTGAGCTTTTCTCGGCGCTCCCTGAGGCCAAAGCCCGCGGGTACGGCCCAGGCCGCTTCTCTTTTAACGTGAAGGGCGGCCGCTGCGAGGCTTGCTCCGGCGACGGCTACATACAAATCGCGATGCAGTTCCTGCCGGACGTGACGGTTCCTTGCGACGTCTGCAACGGCAAGCGCTACAACGAGGACGCTTTGGAGATTAAGTTCAAGGACAAGAACATAGCGGAGGTTCTGGACATGACGGTCACGGAGGCCCACACCTTTTTTGAGGCCTTCTCCCGCATGAAGTCCAAGCTGGAAACACTGGAGGCCGTTGGCCTTGGCTACATACGCCTGGGGCAACCCGCAACCACGCTCTCCGGCGGCGAGGCCCAGCGTGTGAAGCTGGCGACAGAGCTATCGAAGCGTGCCACCGGCAAGACGCTCTACATTCTGGACGAGCCAACGACTGGCCTGGCTTTTGACGACTGTGCGCACCTGCTAACGGTGCTCCACCGGCTGGTGGACGCAGGCAACACGGTGCTGCTCATTGAGCACCACATGGACATGATTAAAAACGCGGACTGGTTGATAGACATGGGCCCCGGCGCGGGCTGGCAAGGCGGGAGCGTCGTCGTTACAGGCGCGCCTGAGAAGGTGGCCCAATACCCTGAGTCATACACTGGCCAGTACCTAGCACCCGTCCTAATGCAACACGGCTGGTCGCCCAACGGCACGTCAAAGGCCAACGGCACCAAGTCCGCCACGAAGAGCAAAGCGAAGGCGGGGGCGCTTTAGCCAACAATCCTGAAATGCCCCGGCTTTAAAAAGTCCAAAATTCCGCCACCCCGTAGCACCTGCAACTGCTGCCGTACCTTAGCCTCCACGTTCTGATTATTTGGGTACTGCACGGATAAATCGCTGACGAAACGTTCATAGAAGCCCTGCAATGTGAACTCGTTTGACTTCGATTCCCTTTGCATTATTCGCACGCTTCTAAGTACCGCTGCACCCCAACCTCCACTTGAACGTTTATCTGTTTGCAAGAAGCGGAAACGGCCCCAGTCCTCCCTGACTTCCCTGATGTCCCGCACAACACCCGAGGACACGATTTGAATTCGGGCATCATGGGGTAACTGGCCCAAAAGAATGTTTGAG